>JAFTMY010000090.1 GCA_017452165.1 Clostridia bacterium
AAGCATTTCAAGAGGTGATACAATTTCTCCGTGAATATATAATCTTATGGATTTTTTTGCATATTTTTTAAACTCTAAATAAATCTCAAAATATTCATCAACAATAGTATATTTTTTAATTGTGAGAAGTGAATCTTCATATAAGTCTAAAATCCTATAACTTTTATATAAGTAACAAAGAGATAAAACAGGAAATCTTCCATAGCAAACACTTAAATCAGATTTATTTTTTGCAAATACACCAAATCTAAAAACATTATCTGTTTTTATAGCATCATATAACTGCTTTAGATTTTCGTTATCCATAAAACTCCTCCTTATTTCTTAATTTTTATATTTCTTGTTTCTGCCCATCTATCAATAATATCAAAAACATACTCTTCATTTACATCATTATTTTCTACAATCTTTTTAAGTAGATCATTTGATGTTTTATAAGACTGCATAAGTTCATCAATACTTTTCTTTTCTTCTTTAAGTTTTACAACAATATTTTCACTGCCATCTTTTATTGATTGAATCATTTTTGAATTTGATACTAAATTTTCAGCAATATCTTTATTAACAAAATCGCCTACTGCTTGAAGATTTGTATTATAACTTTCTAAACTTCTCTCAAGTTCCTTTAAGTTATAAGATTTTTTCTTTTCTTCAATTATATTTTCTAGTTTTGAAATTTGTGCTTCTGCCTTTGCTTCAATTTCATTTACAGATTTTATTCTTGTTTCAATACCTTCAAATGTTGAAATAAGTTTATCAACTTCTTCTGTATACTTGGTTGAACTACGCAAAAATTGATCTACTTTTCTTGTAAGTTCTTCTGATTTTTGAGCCTGTTGTGCTAAACTTTTATGAATCTCATCAAGTTTCGCCTTAGCATCATCTGAAAAAGAGTTTGATAATTTTTCAATATCACCTTTAAGTGCTGTGTATGTTCCTAAAAACTCATTTAAATCAGACTGAATCGGAACGAGCATATCTCTATATCCTACAAATGCGTTAATAAGTGAATTAATCTCTTTATTCTCCATTATTTTTTCTCCTTAAATTCTTTTAACTTTGCTTTAATATTTTTATGATTATTTTTTATATTTTCTAAGTCTTGTTTTACAACATCAATTATTAAATTTTGAGCATCAGGATTATCTTCAAAATCTAAGAAAAATTTAACTATATCAGCATCAAGATTTGATTGATTTTTATTTTCTAGATTTTCCATAAACTCAATAAGTTTTGTTTCACCAGACACTATAAACTGCTCTTTTGCTTCACTTAAAAGACCAATTTGCCAAAGTTTAATACCAGCCTGTTTATTTTTATTTTTAAAGATATAATCTTTATAGATGTTAATTTTTTCAATTTGTTGATAACTTTCATAGTCATTTTCAATCTTTTCTGCATAAAACTTTGCGTTATCAAATTGTCCAAGTTTTATAAACTCGTTAATTCTCTCAAAAATTTCATCATCATCAATTTCAAGTTTACTTATAACATCTTCAAACTTTTCAAATGAACTTACTCCATCAAGTATATCAAAATGTTCTTTGAAAAATTCAGCGAAATTTGAAACATTTTCTGTCTCAAAGACAAAAATGTTATGTTTTGCACGAGAAAGTCCAACATAGAAAAGGTTAAAATAATATCTATAAACAGAGTTTTCATCAGCCTGTTTTCTATTAATTGTAAGGTAGTTGAGTCTTTGCCATTTATCACTGTTAGATGATAAAATATTATATAAAACAACTGTTTCTCTCTCTAAACCTTTGATTTCTGAAATTGTTAAAATTTCCTGTTTTTTGAAAATTTTTCTAAGTTCATCTTTTGCCTTTTTATCATTAACTAAAATTGTAAAGTTTTCAAATTTTTCATTTTTAAGTTTATCTATAAACTTTTTATCTGTCGTATAAACTGTATTTGATATTGTGCTTTGGTCAATACTTTCACCTGACAAAACGAAACTATGTGTTCCAAATTGTTTAATATTAATGTTAGATAAACCATCTAAAAGTTCAACAATTTTTTTGTTATTTCTATAATTACACTCAAGTTCTGCAACACTTGTTACATCTTCATTATACATTAATTTTTTTAGATATGAAAAACTAAAATACGAAGGATTTATCATTTGAAGAGCATCACCAACACAGAACATTTTGATTGAAATTTCTTTTAATAAATTTAAGTTAATTTCTGTATAATCTTGAACTTCATCTATAACAGAAAGTGAATATTTTTTAAATTTATCAAGATTTTTAAGTAAAATGGCTGAAATTTCGTTATTATCAAGTAAATTTTGCGCTTTTTTAAATTTTTTATATTCCATCGCAATACCATAAATAACTTCACTTTCTTCTTTTGTAAAACTATTAATTCTCTTTTGTTTATAATCTTCTAAACTTAAGTGTTCAACTCCATTATTATAACAACCAAATATCATACCATAAATTTCTTTATAGATAACAGAGTAAGAAATATTTTTAATTTTAGTCAAACGATTCTTAAGTTGGTGATTATTTAGTTTTGTTAAAAATACTTTTTCAAAAGTCTCTTCATCACTAAACTCAACATCATTCCCCATAATATCTCTATACAAATCTTCCAAGAGTTTATAGTCTATATGAGAGTCTAAAAATTTTACCACTTGACTAAGTTTTTTTATTATATTTTCTTCTTTGTCTGCAACAATATATATGCCAAGTCTATTTTCAATTGCTTTTTTATGATTTCTATCCAAAAACACAATTCTATTATTTTTATAATCATCAATTAAATTTTCAATAGTATTTTTAAAAATTTCTATTTTCTTTTTAGTATCAATGAGCAGACCTCTTGAAAAAGTCGTATATAAAATTTTACCCGAGTAATTTCTACAAGCAGTGTAAATTATTTTACTTATACACACATTTGTTTTACCACTTCCAGCAACACCTTGAACAAGAACATTTTCATTTTCAATTTCAACAAGTTTTTCTTGTTTTTCACTAAGCATTGGAAAATTTATATACTCTGATGATGATATTAAATATAATTTTTTAAATATACTTTCATCAATTTCTTGATTAAATTTTTCAATTTTTACATTAAATATTTTAGAATTTTTAATGAAAAAATTAATTCTTTGGTCATTTGTTTTTAAATTATCATTTCCACTCTTTATTTCAAAAAATATTATATCACACTCATTTAATCCAAAGGTTTTATCTAATTGAAAACCAAGTTTAAACAAAAATGAAAATTGATTATCGACAGTCTTTACAAAAAAACAATCATTTGTTTTATCATTTTTACCAACTAAATCTTTAGCAATTTTAGATATACTTTCAGCAATTTTTAATACGAAATTATCTATACCTACTATTTTTTTTGTTTGGTAAAAGAAACTTTCAGTCTTATAAATTTTTATTTCACTTGAAAGAATTTGTTTACCAATATTTACTTCTAAATTAAATTTATTTTCCATTAACAATTATATCACTTGAAATTATCTTCAAATCTCCGTTTAAAATTTGTTTTAAATTATATTCTTTTTTTGTTTTTTGACACACAACAATATTTCTATCATAATTAAAAATAATTGTTGGCGTAGATGAAAAAAGTGCATTTTTTATGTTTTTTCTTTGAATTTCTATATCATTTTTACTATCTTTTGATATTTTTTCTAAAATTTTCTTTTCTAAATTTTCAAATGCTCGCTTTTTATTCATCACTTGCGAGCGTTCATCTTTACACACAACAACAATACCTGTTGGTTTATGAATAAGTCTTATTCCACTTTCAGTTTTGTTGATATGCTGTCCACCCGCCCCATCTGATTTTAGTGTTTCAATTTCTACATCATCAGTGCTTAATTTAAAATTATTATCTTTTATATTTAAAATGACAACTCCAAAAACCGTCTCATTTCCTGCAGTAATCATTTTAACATTACCTGAAAAAATATTCAAATCATCATATATATTATCACCTATAATTTCAATCAAGGTATTGTTTTCATTTTGATTTATTACAACAAACTCACAATTGTTCATTTTTGCATATAAACTAAATAAGTTAATAATGTTTGCAAATTTCTCACTATCCCCAGTTTTCAAAGTAATCTCTATTTTTATCTTTTGATTTAACTTTTCATCTGATTTTACAAGTTCATTTTTCATTTGATTAAAAAGTATATTGCTCTTTTCGGACAAACTTTTATTTTGTATTATCAATTGGTTTTTTATTTCTGAACTTTCTTCAATTGTTAAAAGTTCTTCATTGTCTTCTATTTCTAATTTTAATTTTTTAAATTCTTTAAATAGTGTTACAATTTTTTCTAAAGACTTATATTTTTTTTGATAATATAAAAAAAGTTTATTATCCATCATTATTTCCACAGACTCAAGTAATTCGCCTATTTCATCATACTCTTTTTCTTTCTCATTAAACTTTACCATAAATGTTTTGTCTATTTTTTCCATAATAACATAATAACAAATTTTGATTGATTATACAATTAATAAAAACATATTATCTCATAATTTATAATATTTAACATTTTTTTTAATAATATTTAATAACTTACATAATATTATTTCAATATTTTTTTAAAATATGGTATATTATTATTGGAAATGTTATTTGTTAATCATTTTTTTATTAAAATTAATAGACATTTCAAACTAATATGGAGATGAAATTATGAATTATACATTACTTGGTTGCGGTAGATGGGGCTCATTTATCGCTTGGTATTTAAACAAAAATAAAAATAATGTTACAGTATGGGGCCGCTCAGGAGACCCTATTGTGGAAAATTTACTTGCTACTCGCAAAAATGATTATGTTGAATTTCCTGAAGAAATTGAACTTACTACAGACTTAACTTATGCTCTTGGTAAAAGTGAATATATTATTATTTCAATCAGTGCTCAAGCAGTTAGAAATTTAATGGAAAATGTTTCTAAGATTGAAGGTTATAAAGATAAAAAATTCATCTTATGTATGAAAGGAATTGAAGATAAGACCGGAGCAAGACTCTCAACTATTTTAATTGAATTTGGCGTTCCACAAGATAATATTGCTGTTTGGGTTGGACCTGGACACATTCAAGCATTTGTGGCAGGTGTTCCAAGTGTTATGGTTATTGATTCTTATAATCCAGACCTTTCCGAGCATTTAGCAAAAACTCTTCGTTCAGATCTTATTAGATTCTATCAAGGTCAAGATATTATTGGTTCAGAAATTGGTGCTGCTGCTAAAAACGTAATGGGCATTGCTGCTGGACTTTTAGATGGTTATAACTTTGCAACACTTAAAGGCGGACTTATGGCAAGAGGTGCAAGAGAGATTTCGAGACTCATTAAAGCCTGTGGTGGAAATGAATTTTCTGCTTATGGACTTTGTCATCTTGGTGACTATGAGGCAACTCTATTTTCAAAATTTTCACACAATAGAATGTGGGGCGAAATGTTTGCAAAAGGCGAAAAATTTGAAAAACTTGCAGAAGGTGTAGCAACATCTTCAGCCCTTCTTCACATTGCAAAAAATGTTAATGTTGACTTACCTATCACACAAACAGTTTATGATATGATTCACGGAAACATATCAAAAGATGAAGCAATTAAAAGATTATTTGCAAGAGATAATATTAGAGAATTTTAATACAAAAAAAGATGTAATTTACAAAATTAAATTACATCTTTTTATTTTTATTTTACATAAATTAAATATTTATTTTTATTATTTTATTTAATTTATTTTTCAATAAAAACAACATATTTTACCATTTTTTAGTAAAAATATGCTGTTTTTATATGTTTTTTATATAAATTTTATAAATTTTTGCGTTTTTTCAAAATTTAAGCAAGAGACAGTTTTTATTTGATTCTATAATTTATAAGTTTTTCTTTATCTTCTTTTGACACTCTAAAACTATCTCTACATTTACAAATTGATTTATTTTGAGTGAATTTATCAAGCACTTTTTCATCTAATAATTTATAAGTTTTTTCTTTAAATTTTAAAAATCCATAACTAATTAGCCAAGCAATTCCCATTTGAACATAGTATGCTCTATTTGTCACACTTTTGCACATATTATAAATTTTATCTATATATTTTTCTTCTAAATAATAGGTCATTAATGTTACAATTCCAAATCTTGAGATAAACTCTTTTTCTGAAAAACATAGATTATAAAAGTAATCAAAATACTCGTCTTTTTTATCACTTTTTGCAAAAATTTTCATACTAGATACCACGCTATCAATGTGTGCCCAGCAATCAAATTTACACTTCAATTCATCTAATAATTTTATTTGAAGCCCTATATCTTTTATGTATGTTACTATTAAACCTTGAATTAAAATTTCCTCATAAGAGTCATCTTTTGCAAACTTTAAAAAATTATTTATATCAAACTTTGCTATATTTTTTGCAACCTTTCTAACATCAGCCATTGAAAGTGCAAGTATCTCTTTTTTTGAATTAATAATTCTTTTATGCCTCTCCCTATCTTCAATCGACTCTTCTTTTGCAAGTGATTTTAAATAATCAACAAATTTAATATAATCGTTTTCACTTTTTATATTAAAATCAAAATTCATTATTATTTCACCTCATAAACAGACTTAAGTGAACTAAGTTTATTCTTAACTTGAATAAGTTGGTTTTTATCTCTAACCAAAACTCCAACTTTTAAAAGTAAATCACCTTCTTTATTTTGACTTGTGTTAAGTGATGCAAGTTTTACATTTAATCCACTTAGAACATTTGTTATTTCAAGATAAACATTGTTTGAGTTAAGAGCAACAAGGTCAATCATTGCTGAGAAAGTAAAGTTCTCATTATCTTGATAATTCCAATTAACTTTTATAAATCTTGATTCAGGAAGTTTAGGCACATTTTCGCAAGTCTTTTTATGAATAATAATACCCCTACCTCTTGAAACATAACCAACAATTTCATCTCCTGGAATTGGATTACAACACTTACAATACTGAGTAAGCGTTCCCTCAGCCCCAATAATATCCGTTTTTGCTTCAAATTTAACTGGATTTTTATTTATTTCTTCTAATACATTTCTGTTCTTTTGTTCTTCAAGATGCTTTAAGTTTAAAAGTCTATTGACAAACTTTTCAGCAGTCATCGAACCATAACCAATCGCAGCATAAAGTTCATCAAGTGCTAAAAATGCGTTTCTTTTTAAAATAATTTCAATCCACTCATCTTTCATAATTGAAGAAAGCGCAACATCACAAGATTTTGCGTGTTGTTCAACCATACTTTTTCCAAGTTTAATATTTTCTTCCTTCATTTGCTTTTTATAGAAACTATTAATCTTGTCTTTTGTAGATTGCATTTTTACAATTTTAAGCCAGTCTCTTGATGGTCCTTTTGAAGTTGTCGATGTTAAAATTTCAACCACATCACCATTAGAAAGTGGAGATACAAGTGGAACCATAAGACCATTTACCCTCGCACCTACGCAGTGATTACCAACATCTGTATGAATTGCGTAAGCAAAGTCAATAGGTGTTGCATTTTCTAAAAGTTTTATAACCTTACCTTTTGGAGTTTGAACAAAAATTTCACCAAGATAAACATCAGTTTTAAGTTCTTCTAAAAGTCTATCAGACGATACACTATCTTTATTTTCCAAAAGTTTTCTAATCCATAAAAGTTTGTTGTCAAGTTTTGCAAGAGACCTTTTATGCTCTTTATATAAAAAGTGAGCAGCGACACCATACTCAGCAAATTCATGCATATCATGAGTTCTAATTTGAACTTCAAAAAATTCATTTTCATAATAAACTGTTGAGTGAAGTGACTTATAGCCATTTGGTTTTGGGTGTGCAATATAATCTTTAAATCTTCCATCAACTGGGAAAAAGTTTGCGTGAATAATACCAAGAACTAAGTAACACTCTGAAACAGAGTTTACTAAAATTCTAATCGCTGTTATATCATAGATACTTTTAAGCGAAATATTTTTGCTTCTAATTTTATTATGGATACTAGATAAGTGCTTTACTCTTCCGTAACACTTACAATCAATATTGTTTGATTCCATAAGTTTTTTAGTGTTTGAAACAACTGTTTCAAGCATTTCATTGCTAGAACGAGATTCATTTTTTAATTCTTCTTCAAGTTTTTTGTAAGTTTCTGGTTCATGAAACTCAAAAGATAAATCTTGAAATTCAGATTTAATTTCACTAAGTCCAAGTCTTGCAGAGATTGGTGCAAAGATATCATCAATCGCCTTAAACTTTTTTATAGAAACTTCATCATTATAATTTTTGACATTTTTTCTAGCAAAGACAAGCATTTCTGCACTTTTTATAATGATTACTCTTATATCTTTAGTGATAGCAAGAAGCATCTCTTTAAGTCCATCGGCATCGGTATAATTAGTGGAAAGTTCCTCACATTTAATAAGCATATTAAGAAGCATTAAAAGTTCTTTATCATCACTACCAACTTCTTCAAATGTTAATTTATTCTCTTTTATAAATGGAAAAAGTAATCCTGCGCAAACACTTTTTTCATCTAATTTTAAGCCAATAATAATTTTTAAAATTTCTTCACAGTCTTTAATTAGTTCTTTTTCTTCTGAAAATCTTTCACCAATAAGACTATTTATTTTAACAATTCTATCAACTTCTTCTTTTTTATATTTTGATTCTAAAAATGATTTATCAATCATAATAACTCCTATTTTGTATATACTACTAGCAACTTTATTATACTATAAACTAACAAAACTGAAAAGCAAAATTAACAATAATAATTATTTTTAAATTAATCCAATTATTAAATATATTTTTAGTTATTTTATTTTTATTTGATATATGTAAAAAAATTTGATACAATATTAATAAATTAAATAAAATAATATTATTGATTATTTATTTTTTGCAAAAAAGTTGCATTATTCTTGTTTTATTGCCAAATTTTTAATAATATTCTAATATTTTTGCACTTTTTTAAAAATTTTAACTACAAGATTTAAAGGAGAAAAATTATGTATAACCCAAATTATGAAATTACAGATGATATTATAAATGTTACAATTAATATAAATTCACATAGTTCAATTCAAATAGATGATATGTTTTTTGACCCATTTGAAATTAAAGATGTTACAAAAAAAGCAAAATATATTTTTGTATCTCACACCCACTATGACCACCTAAGCATTGAAGATATAAAAAAGGTTATGACTGATGAAACTATTTTTATTGCAACAGAAGATGCTAAAGAAAAATTAGAAGATTTTGAAAATAAAATCATCTATGTTAAGCCAAATGAAAAACACTCTCTTGATGAATTTGAATTTGAAACTTTCCCATCATATAATCTTAATAAAAATTTCCATAAAAAAGAAAATAACTGGGTTGGTTATAAGGTAATTAAAAATGGTGTTAGTTACGCCGTTTTAGGTGACACCGATGCAACCCCTGAACTAGAAAAATTAGAGTGTGATATTTTATTTATTCCTGTTGGTGGAACTTATACAATGACTGCAAAAGAAGCCGCAACACTTACTAATATTATAAAACCACAAATCGCTATTCCTACTCACTATGGCTCAATCGTTGGTGTTTCTAATGATGCTAAAATTTTTGCTAATAACTTAGATGAAGACATTGTTTGCAAAACATTTATTTAATTTTAATCTATATAAAACTACAAAAAAAAACAGATACTAATTTATCTGTTTTTTTTATTTTGCATCTTTAATTTTTATTTTTCTTTTTATAATAAAGAATATAATTTGATAAAAACCACATATAACAAGTATTGGTAAATTTACTAAATTTGCCCACCCATTATTTTTTATTAAATCTAAGCAATTTTTTATTTTTTCTGCAAAACCACCATTAATTACTATGAAATTACTAATAAAAATGTATAAATAATAATAAACAATGTAAATTTCCAATACAAAGCATAAATATAAAAAGTATAAACTTATTGCATATTTTAAACTTACATTAGAATATTTACGCAAATAAAATATATAAATTATTTGATAAATAATTGCAATAATAAATATTAATAATACAAGGTCTGCCGACCATCTTGCAGAAATATACGGTCTAGCGATTAGAATAAAAAAATATGTAATAAATGATAATAAAAATATTAAACTATATTTTTTATTCATAAGTTCTTCCTTAATTTTCTTTTATTGATATAAGTTTATTAACTTTGAATAACCATATATAAAAATACAATAATCGCTATAATAAATAAGAACTTAAATAATCCACCAAAGAACTTAGCAGGAGTTTTTGGCGATGCACCGATAACCTTTCCAGTAGTTCCACTTACATAAATTTTCTCTGTTTTTTTATTTTTTCTTGTATAAGTATAAACATATACAGGAATATATGTAAAGTTGAAAAATACATCGTTTGCTCTACTATCAACACTAAGATTAGAAATTTCCTTATATGAACTTAAAACTTTTTTCTTGATTTCTTCTTTCATTTCAAGTTCTGCCTTTTCAATAACTGTATAATAGTAGTCATGAATACTTCTATCAATAGTATCTACTTGGTAACCATAAGTATATTCTGGTGTGTAAGGAATAATTGAATTATAATCTTCTTCTGAAAATAATTTTAAGAATTCTTCTGATTCGTGTGATGTTGCAGATTGGTCTAACGATTTAATTCTCTTATGCTTTTCACCATAAACTGGTTTATAAACACTATAATATGTTCCGTCAGAATATTGCTTTAAAACAGTTGCACTCGCTGAGTATGTTGCATCAATATTAAATTGAAAATTCCATACAGGAACAAATACACCATTTAACAACTTCTTCTCTTTTGCTTCTTTTTTAGCCTGCGCAGACATACCCTTATTCTTTCTTAAATATTTAACAAATTCAGCTGTCGCTTTTTCTTTATCAATTTTAAAAGGAATAATACCATCTGCACAATATCCTGGGTCTTCAACAATAGTGCTTGAAATTAAACCACAGTTAGGACATTTTTCAGACTTTTCTTCACTAGACATATAATATTTAGTTTTACAAGCATTACACTCATAAGTTCTAAGTGATTGGTTTAACTGATTTGGGTGAAAACTAGCACTATATTGTCTAACTAAAACTGCCTTTTCATTTTTCTTAGGCAAGAAAACATTTGACTGGCAATATTTGCAAGTCAAACACATAAGTTGTGTATTATACACAAGTTCACTGCCACAATTTTGGCATTTTGCATTTAAAATATTCGAATTCATTTCCATAATACCTTTATTTTATATCATTTTTATTTTTTATGCAATAAAATATTATAATTTTATTATAATTTTATGGTTAAGATTTACAATTACCTATCAATTTTATTGTTTTTATTCATTCAAAATCTAAGTTTTTACTTGATAATAAAACTGTTTTTATTATATAATAATAAAAAAGCGTATTATGAGGTAATTATTATGAATAATGAACAACAGTCTAATGTTTCTCCACAAGAAAAATGGAACCAAGTAGCAAGAGATGGAAATTTTACTTATTATACTATGCAACGAATACCACAAGAGTTTCAAACACAAGAATTATGGCAAGCATTTGCAAGAGAAAATAACTATGATGTATACTCTTGTAAATCTGTTCCTGAAAAGTTTCAAACTCAAGAAATGTGGAATAATGCATTCCATAATATCTCAATATCTAGATGCCACCCTTGTAGTTTAAAAAGAATCCCTGCAAGATTTCAAACTCAAGAAATGTGGAATAGACTTGTAAAAAGTAATAAACTAGAATCTTATGAACTTAGCCAAGTTCCACAAGAATTCCAAACACAAGAAATGTGGGATAGTTTTGTTAGAAATACATCTTATAAAGAAATTCGAGAAATTCCTCGCCAGTTTCAAACACAGGAGATGTGGGATAGTTTTGCTAGGCAAACTACAAATATAAATGATTTAAGCAATATTCCTTTAAGACATCAAACACAAGAAATGTGGAACAGTTTTGCTAGACAAACTACAAGAACTTATGATTTAGACAGAATTCCAATACAATTTCAAACACAAGAAATGTGGGATAGAGCATTTAAGTCTCTTAATTTAACTAGTCTTTTTAGTTTGAATTCTATACCTGAAAGATTCCAAACAAAAGAAATGTGGCAGGATTTTGCTAAGAGTGTAAACTATGCTAATTATCAATTAGAAAATATACCTAAACAATTCCAAACAAGAGAAATGTGGCAAGAATTTGCAATGAATAATAATTTTAATATTTATTCGCTATCAAGAATTCCTGTTGAATTTCAAAGTCAAGAGATGTGGCAAACAGCAATTAATAATGTGCCAGATAAAGAATTTAATATATTTAAAGTAAATGATATCCCTAGACAATATCAAACTCAACAAATTTGGGATAGGCTTGCAAAGACATCAAAATATAAAAGCCACGTTTTATCTAAAATTCCAACTGAGTTTCAAACACAGGAAATGTGGGATAACTTTGCTAAATCAAATAATTACGCATCTTATGATATGTCTAATATTCCAGCAGCATTTCAAAACCAAGAAATGTGGAATGCTTTCGCTTTAAATAATAAATTTGAATCTTATTTTTTAAAAAAGATTCCTGAGAAATTCCAAACAAAGGGAATGTGGGATAAATCTGTTCAAAGTGAAAATTTTGCCAATACTTATGATGTTCCAGAAAAATATCAAACTCAAGAAATGTGGATCGAATATGTAAAATTTTATAAATTTAATGTAAAACCATCTGCTATTCCTGATAAGTTTAGAAAGCAAGTTGTTGAACTTATGGACCAAGAACAGAAAAAAGTAAAAAACCAAAAAGTTGATGAAATTCATCTTGAAACTGTTGAAAATTTAAAGCGTTTTATCTCAAACAATGCTATGAAATCTCCAGAAACTCAAAAAAAGTTCGAAGCATTTTTAAAAATGTCAAAAGAAGAACAAATCGTTAATATGGATAAATTTTATTGTCTTGCTAGAAGAGATTTCTTAATGATAAATGGAGAATTAAATAGAGAAAATTATACAGATAATATAATTGAAATTATAAAATCATCATCTGATATTTTAATCGATACTCATATTTCAATCGAAAAGCAAGTAGAACAAAAAAATCCTAATGCTATTAAGTATTTTATCCAAAGAAAAAATGTATTAAAAGGACAACTTGAAAAAATAGCACAAAACAAAAGTTTATCACCAACTCAATCTAAAAATATTAAACTTTTACTTGCTAGATTAAACTTAGCCTCAAAAACTATAACATCTTCAAATATGAAATTAGAAGATGTTAACAATAAATATCCTTTTAAATTAGAAGAAGCGCCACCTAAGGAACAAACAGTTATTGAAAACAACATTACAAAATCTGAACAAAAACCTAATGAACAATCACAAATAGAAACTGAAACTGTAAAAAATAGTGAACAGCCTACCGTTGTAAAAACTGAACCTGTAAAGCATGGCGAAAAAACTCAAGTTGTTACTCAACCTGTTAAAAAGAATGAACAACCTACAAAAGTTAATCTTGAGTCTAAACCTAAAACTAACACTAATGCCGTTAAACCTAAGGCTCAACCTACCGTTGTAAAAACTGAACCTGTAAAACATGGCGAAAAAACTCAAGTTGTTACTCAACCTGTTAAAAAGAACGAGCAACCTACAAAAGTTAATCTTGAAGCGAAGGCTAACGAAAATCCACAACTTAAAGCAATTGTTGGAACTGAAAATTCTGCCGAATTTAATCAGTTACTCCAAAACTTCACATCAATTCATGCAAGTTATTATGATGGCGTAAAAGGAACAAAAGGTCATGCTCACACACAAGAAGAAATACAAACAAAAATGGCAATTAATAAGAAAATGAAAAAGATTTTAGAAAGCAAATCTCAAAATCTTGCAAATCTTGAAAATGATGAACAATCAAAGCAAAATCTTTTTTCACAAATTTCTAATCCAGTAAATGAAATTGACATTGAAGAAGTTGCTTCAAATGAAGGTGCTTTTTTAAGACTTTTAAGCATAATGTCTAATGGTGTTTATGAGAAAAATGGTGTTAGAACTAGACTTACAATGAAACAAAGAACAGCACTTGCAAATGTTATGGTAAAAGTTTCAGAAAAACGACTTGCAAAAGAAAATACTGCCAAGAAAACTGCTAATTCAAATAAAGATAAATCAAAAATCAATCAAAATGATTTAGAAAATGCTGGTCGCCAATTATAATTTGTAAAAATAATTAAATTTATTACAACAAAAAAAATGGAAGAACAATTCTTCCATTTTTTTATTTATTTTATCTATTAGATATATTTTTTATGTTTAATTCTTTAATTAAGCACCTTGAGCAAGTCCAACATTTTCAATTTCTCTCTTGTTTTGATTTGCTCTTGCTTTTTGTTGAACTGCACCTTGTCTATTTCTTGCGTTTTCTTCTTCAAGTTTTTTATCCATCGCTGTAAGTTCTTTTAAAATTGTTGCTGAGTCATATTTTTGAACTACTACTGTTGTAAGTTTTGATTCAAGTTTTGCAGTATCGAAGTTAAATTCTCCCACCATTTTTCTATCATTAATACATTCATTTCCATAAACTTGGAACACATCTTCAAGTAGTTTACTTGAAAGTGTTTGGATTAAATTAATGATATTTTCTTCTCTTTGAGATGCTGGTTTATAAGGTGGTTTATTTGCATCATTAAAGTTTTTATTCCAATTCATAACTGGTTTAAAGCACTCATCTTTTTTAATTTTTAAAGTGCTTAAAACTTGTTGAGCAATATGGTTTCTTGCCATACTCTCTATTCTTCTACCTTCTGCAAAATATTCAGCAGATGCAATTCTTTGACCTTTTTTAATTCCAAGACCTCTAATTTCAACAGGAGGTTTTGGTTTACCATTTTCATCAAGTTCTCTTTCAGTTGTAAAGCATCTGCACTCATCAAACCACTCTGGGTGTTCTTGGGTAAGTGCGAGATATGTTTCCATAGGACCATTACCACAATTTACAATTACATCATCAGGGAGCATTCTTGGTGCTTCGCCTTTTTCAATAAAACCTTGACATCTTGAGATATTTCTTTGTCTACTTGTGTTATTTGAAACATGAACAAGATCCATTGTAACACTATAACCACTATTTCTAGCATCAGTTATAAGTGTTTCCATCCAACCGATTTCATCACCAACTTTTTCTTGAATAAAGTTTACCTTTTTTTCTTGTAACTTTTTAACTAAATCTCTAAAAATATTACCACCTGCTGGGTGAATATCTGGGTGATTGATATCAATATTATAAAATTTAGCAACATCTTCTTTTACTGCGTCCATATTAGCATGATACGCTCTAAGTTGCTTTTTTAACGCATTAATAGTTGTTGTTTTACCAGCACCTGCAAGACCCATTACAAACGCCATTTTTGAACTGCTAGCAAGTTCACCTGTCTTCATTTTGTTTGTAATATCAGCCATTGTATTAGTAATATACTGATCTTTAAATGCTTTGAATTTTGGACTATTTGTATCAACAACAGAACTTGTCGAAACTCTACTTAATCTATTAGCCTCAGCCTTAGTCATATTATACTTTTCAGCAATTTGTTCTTCTGAAAGTTGAGGTCCTTTTCCCATAATGATATAACAATCTGGTGGTGGGACTCTGCTCATAACTTCGCTAAGTTGCTCTTTTGATAATCTTGCTGAATAATCTGCCATACTATCTATCCCCCATTTCAAAACCCGAATGCATCATTTGTTTTTCATATTCACTAAATTGATTTTTATTAAATCCAAAATGAGCAACCGCTTGTTCGCCTGTTACTTGTTTATTTTTCACAAGGTCATTTGCTTTTCTAAGGTCCTCGACTTTTAAACCCTTAACATATTTTCTAAGGTCTTCTTTTGACATTACATATTGAAAAAATGCAAGTGGGTCGTCAAAATTTTTCCAAGCAGAAATGAAATCACTTTTAATTTCAATAACTGCAATATCATCAATATAATTTTGAACTTGCTCTTTTACCATTTCAGTAAAATCTTTACTATCGAGTTTTTCATCAATAGCACCACTTTCAAAAGTCTTATAAAGACCTGCATTTGATGATGACACCATTTCTAAAAAATAGTCTGGAAAAATTCTAAAGAAATCCACATAATTTGATAAAACTTCGTTTGCATTTTCATAAGCCACACCATATTTTTTGCTTGATTTATCCATAAATGCACCTACCTCCACAATAATTTTAATTTTTATTTACTCTATTTTATAATATTTTAAATCATAATGCAATATTATATTTGAATTTTACAAAAATAGTAAAAAAAATCACACTTTTTCAGTGTGATTTTTTAATTACAATACCTATTTTTATTCAATAACATCTGCACCATCAAGAGAAAATTGACTATTATAAAGGTCTGCATAAAAACCATTTTTCTCAATAAGGTCTTCGTGGTTTCCTGACTCAATTACATCACCATCTTTTAAAACTAAAATAAGGTCAGCATTTTTAATAGTAGAGAGTCTATGAGCAATAACAAAACTTGTTCTACCAATAGTGAGTTTATCCATTGCTTCTTGAATTAATACTTCAGTTCTTGTATCAACATTACTTGTTGCTTCGTCTAAAATAAGCATTGGGGTATTTTGAAGCATTGCACGAGCGATAGTTAAAAGTTGTTTTTGACCAACTGAAACATTTGTTTCATCAGATAAGACTGTATCGTATCCATGTGGAAGAGTTTTAATGAAGTGATCAAGACCACAAGCCTTGCAAGCCCTATCTAAATCCTCATCAGTTACACCTTGCATATTATAAACTAAATTTTCTCTAATTGTTCCTTCAAATAGCCAAGTATCTTGAAGAACCATTGAGAAAATTTCTCTAAGTTGACTTCTTGTCATATCATGAATTGACACACCATCAATTAAAATTTTACCACTATTAATTTCATAGAATCTCATAAGAAGATTAACTATTGTGGTTTTTCCTGCACCTGTTGGACCAACTATTGCGATTTTTTGACCAGCCTTAATTTCAGCCGAGAAATTATGAATAATCTCTCTATCTTCGTCATAACCAAACTTAACATTTTGAATAGATACGTTGCCTTCGATTTTTGGAAGTGTGATATTTTTATGACTTTCATCAGAAATTTCTTCTTCATCAATAAAGCCAAATACTCTATCGCTAGCCGCTGCTGTTGTTTGAATTGTTGCCATTGCTTGAGAAATTTGCTCAAGTGGTCTTGTAAATAATCTAATATAAATCATAAATGCAGTAATAACACCAATATCAACCTTGCCTTTTATAAGTAAAACTGCACCAATGATACAAACCACTACATAACCAAAGTTTCCGATAAACGCCATAAATGGGTGCATTACACCAGAAATAAATTGTGCCTTCCAACCACTTTCATAGAGTTTATCATTTACTTTTTCAAACTTTTCTTTAAATTCTTCTTTAGCATTATAAGTCTTAATAACTGCTTGTCCTGAATAAGATTCTTCAATAACACCATTTAATTGAGCAAGTTTATTTTGTTGTGAAACAAAATATTTTTGAGATTTTTTCATAATGAGTGACATTGCAAAAAATCCAATAGCAGTTGTGCAAACTGCAGCAATAGCCATTATCCAGTTAGTAATAAGCATCATTAAAAGCGAACCTAAAAACATTACAACTGAACCAATAAGAGTTCCAACACTATTAAAGAGTGTATCACCAATAATATCAACATCATTAGTAATTGTGCTAAGAACATCACCATAAGGTGTTCTATCTAATTTTTTAAGTGGAAGTTTATTTATTTTTGCATTAATATCAGAGCGAAGTTTTTGATTCATTTTAAACACTACTCTTGCAATAATAATGTTTGCAATATAACTAAACAACGAACCTAAAACATAAAGCACTATAAGTAAAATTACAATTTCCCAAACTTGAGACATTTCATAAGCAATACCTGGGAAAATCATAACACCATTTTCAAAAACAGGAATTGCAGAGATTATTATTCTTGTAATATCTGCAAGTTTATCTGGTCCCATAATTCTAAAAATAGTATTTGCAATTAATAAAACTATTGAAATCATTAAAATTGGTATATAAGGTTTTAAGAACTTTAAAAGTCTACCAAGTGATTTTTTAACATCAACTTTTTTGCCTTTTCCGTTCATATTTTTATCCATCTTAGGCATTTTCAAGTTCCTCCTTTGAAAGTTGTGAAAGAGCAATTTCTCTATAAATTTCGCAGGTTTCCATTAACTCATTATGCTTACCCTCACCAACAACTGTTCCTTTATCAAGAACAAGGATTTTGTCAGCATCTTTAATAGTTCCAATTCTTTGAGCAACAATAAGACATGTTGTGTCACCACTTTTTTGTTTGAGTGCCTCTCGAAGATTTTTATCGGTCTTATAATCAAGCGCAGAGAAACTATCATCAAAGATTAAAATTTCTGGATTACGAGCAAGCGCTCTTGCAATAGAAATTCTTTGTTTTTGACCACCTGAAACATTTTTTCCACCTTGGTCAATTCTTGAGTCAATTCCTTCAGATAAATTATAAACAAACGATGATTGTGAAATATCAAGTGCTTTTTCAATGCTTTCATCATTTGGTTTTGCGTTTTCTTTATAACCTAAAGTAACATTACTTTTTACTGTTCCTGAAAATAAAACTGCCTTTTGAGAGATGTAACCAATTTTATTGTTAAGTTGCTCTAAAGTATAATCTTTTACATTTACGCCATCTACAATAACTTGTCCTTCAGTTGCATCATAAATTCTTGGAACAAGGTTAATAAGTGTGCTTTTACCACTTCCTGTTGAACCAATAAACGCAACAGTTTGACCCTTTTTAACCTTAAAGTTAATATCATGAAGCACATATTCTTCAGCATCAGGATACTTAAAGCCAACATTAACAAATTGAATTTCGCCTTCTTTATCTTTAAGTGGCTTATCTGTTCCCTTTCCATCTTCAACAGAATTTTTGGTATCTAAAACTTCGTTGATACGTTTTGCAGAAACTTGCGCTCTTGGAAGCATCATAAATATCATAATGAGAACTATAAAACTCATAATAACTTGAATAGCATAGTTTCCAAATGTCATCATCTTGCCTAAGATTGCACCCTTCTCACTAAGACCTGCATTTTTAATTAAATAAGCACCAATAGTATAAATTGAAAGAGGTAATCCGTTCATAACAATTGTCATTGTTGGATCCATAAGAGACATAATACCACTAATACTTAAATGGTTATGAGTAATATCACTGTTTACCTTTTCAAATTTTTCAGTTTGATATTCTTCTGCATTAAATGCACGAACAACTCTTGTTCCAGTAAGACCCTCACGAGAAACTTTGTTTAAGTTATCAGTTAATGTTTGAATCTTTTTAAATTTTGGAAGTGCAAAAATAACTATTAAAACTATTGTTATTGCAATAATACCAACAGCAGAAGCAGTTGCAATTGACCAAGAAATATTTGCTGAAATAATTTTTGTAATCGCCATAACAGCCATTACTGGTGCTTTAACTAAAACTGTCATACCCATTGCTATTAAATTTTGAACTTGAACAATATCATTTGTTGACCTTGTAATTAAACTTGGTGTTGAAAAATGTTTTATTTCAGCACTTGAAAAATTAATAACTTTTTCATAAACTTTAAGTCTTAATTTTTTTCCAAGACCAACTGCGACTTTTGACGAAAAGAATTTAGAAACGATAATACATACAACGGAAGCGACAGCAAATCCGAGCATATAAAGACCATTTATTAAAATTTCTTTAATTTGAACATTTTTTGAACCAGTTATATTGTTTATAATTTTTTCCATATACTCTGGAATTTCAAGTTCGCAGTATACATTGCAAACAATAAACACACAACTAATTAAAACAAAAATCCAATCTTTTTTGCTTAAATATTTTAATTGTTTTAGCATATTTTCTCCTTATTTGTATTTATTAATATTTTTATTTTTATAACCTAAACATTATAATACTTTAATTAATTTTATGCAATAAGTTTTAAAAATAAATTATAATTATTTTCTTTTTGATTTTTTATATTTTATGATATAATACTAATTGTTACAAAAGAAAAATAATGTTAGGAATAAAAATGGAATTAAGAACAAAAGATAAAATGACTAAACAAGTAATTTCAAAAAGAGAAGTTGATTTTACAAAGGAAACTACAAGTAAAATAAAACTTACTAATGAATTAGAATCTAAGTCTATCAAAACAAATGAAGAAATCACAAAAACTGAAAATACAACAACTGAAATTTTACAAAATAACAACACTAATAAAACCAAAGAAATTGTTTCAAAATCTAAAACTAATAAAAATAAAAGTTTAGAAGATGAAGAAATATACAATAAAAGTGACAAGGAAATTAATATTCATAAAAATCATAGGCAAAGACTAAAAACTCAATTTTTAGATAATGGTTTAACTGCTCTCACTGATATTCAGAAATTAGAACTTTTACTATTTTTCTCAATACCACAAAAAGATACAAATCCAATCGCTCACAAACTACTTAGTAGATTTGGTTCTATTAAAGAAATCTTATCTGCTGAGCCATCGAGACTTATGGAAGTAAATGGTATAAAAGAAAACTCTGTTACTCTAATAAAACTTGTAAATAGTATGCTTTCTTATATCTCAATGCCTAATATGCAAGACAGCATATCATCTGTTATTGATGCAAAGGAGTTTTGCTCAAAACTTTACAGTGGCGTTGATGTTGAACAATTTTATGTAATTTGTTTAACTAAATCAAATAAGATTAAAAACATAAAGTTGATTAAATCAGGTTCATCGGACGAAGTAAATGTTCAAATTAGAACTATTACTGAATTTGCGTTAGAGTCAAAGTGTAATAGAATTATAATTAGCCACAACCACCCTAACGGCTACGCTGATATGTCTGACGAAGACTGCTCTTTTACCTACTCTTTAATTTGTAGTTGCTTACTTAATTCAATTGATATTATTGACCATATTATCGTGGGAACAGATAGAAGTGTATCACTTGCATCTATGAGAGTTCTCCAAAAATTAAAAGAGCGTGCAGTAAACACTATACAACTTCCTAAAGATAAGGTAATGCAACTTTCTAATCAATCGAAAGAATATATTATTGATGAAGAATAATTTTAAAAATGCAAATTTATTTTTGCATTTTTTTTATATATCAGTAATAAAATTTATTATAAAAAGGAGACCATTTTGGATTTTTATAATAAAGATTTAGATGAAATATATAAAGAATTAGACTCATGCGAAAGTGGATTAAAAGAAAACCAAATTACTGCAAAAATAGAAAAATATGGCAAAAATATTATAGAAAAACAGCGAAAAATTAGTTTTATTCATAAATTTTTAAACCAGTTCAAAAATTTAATGATTATAATTTTAATAATATCTGCAATAATTTCTATCACAATGGCAGTGTCTCAAAAAGATAATGAAAATCTTTTTGAAGGAATATTAATTTTTATAATTGTAATCATTAATGCAATTGTTGGAGTTATTCAAGAGCAAAAAGCAGAGAACGCACTCTCTGCACTTGAAAAATCAACTGAACCATTTGCTAAAATTTATAGAAACGGAAAATTAAAAAAAATTAAAGTTAGTGAAATAGTGGTTGGAGACATTATTGAACTTAAAAGTGGAGATATTGTTCCCGCTGATATTAGAATAATCTCGTGCAATAATTTTAAGTGTAATGAAAGTTCACTTACTGGAGAAAGTCATTCTGTTTCCAAAACAAACAATACCTTAAAGTATTCTAATATTCAAATTGCCGACCAAGAAAATATTTGTTTTTCAGGAACTAATGTAATATCTGGAACTGCAAAAGGAATCGTTTTTGCAACAGGTAATAACACTGAAATAGGTAAAATTGCAAGCATTTTAACAAAGTCAAAAAAAGAAAAAACACCACTTGAAAAAAACATAGATAAAATAGGAAAAGTATTAACTTTTATTATACTTGCAATTGTTGTAATCGTCTTTATTATCCAAATTACTTTTAATAAAAATCAAACTATTACTAACGCTCTTCTTACTGCCGTATCTCTTGCTGTTGCTGCAATACCTGAAAGCCTACCCGCTGTAATAACAATTATAATGGCAATGGGTGTTCAAAAACTTGCACGCAAAAATGCCATAGTAAAAAAACTTTCTTCAGTTGAAACACTTGGCTCATGTAATGTAATTTGTTCAGATAAAACAGGAACACTGACTCAAAATAAAATGCAAGTAAAACACATCTATAATTGCGATAAACTCTTTGATGAATTAAATTTTAATATAAGTGAAAATGAAACACTAATAAACATCTCTTCACTTTGTAATAACGCAAAAATTAATGAAAATAAAATAATAGCAGATGCAACAGAAACTGCAATTATTAACTTTTTAAATGATAAAAATATAGATTTTTGCAAAAAAAAAGAAAAAAATCGCAGAATTTATGAAAGTGAATTTAATTCATTAAAAAAGACAATGAGCGTAATTTGTGAAAATAAAAATGAAAAAACAGTCTACTGTAAAGGTGCAATAGATTATATAATAAATGACTGCTCATACATTTTAATTAACGGAAATGTTATTACTCTTACAAGTAAATTAAAGAAAAAAATATTACTTGAAAATGAAAAAGTTTGCGAGTATGGTGAAAGAGTTATTGCATTTGCCTACAAAAAAATCAATGATACAAATTTAAAAAATCTAAATAAAGATTTAATATTTGCAGGTTTTTTTGGAATAATTGACCCACCAAGAATTGAAGCAAAAGACTCAGTTAAAGAGTGTCAAAGAGCAGGTTTAAAAGTTATTATGATTACAGGAGACCACCCATCAACGGCCTACTCCATTGCTAAAAAATTAGATATTGCAAAATCAAAAAAAGAAGTTTTATCTGGTCAAGAACTTAGTAAACTATCAAAAAAAGAACTTTCTAAAATAATTAAAAATTACTGCGTTTTTGCAAGAGTTACCCCTGAGCATAAACTTATGATAGTAAGTGCTCTTAAAGAAAATGGATACATTGTTGCAATGACTGGCGATGGTGTCAATGATGCACCAAGCATAAAGCAATCAAACATCGGACTTAGCATGGGAAGTGGCACTGATGTAACCAAAGAAGTTGCCGATATCATCATTTCTGACGATAATTTTTCAACTATAGTTGTTGCAGTAAAAGAAGGTCGAACAATTTATAACAACATTTCTAAAACCATTTTATTTTTACTTTCAACCAACATTGTTGAAGTTTTGGGAATATTTATAACTTCTCTTATTATTCCTGAAGTTGTCTTTTTATCTCCCACTCAGATACTCTTTATTAATCTTGTAACAGATAGTTTGCCAGCCTTTGCTCTAGGAATAGAGCCACCTGAAAAAAACATTATGGATAGAGAGCCAAGAGACCCAAGCAAAACAATTCTTTCAGGAAAAACTGGAAGTTCAATTATCTACCAAGGATTTATTCAATCGCTGATAGTTTTAATTATGTTCATCACTGCAAATTATAAATTCGGAAGTAATGTTGCAAGCACAATGTCTTTTATGACAATTTGTCTAATGCAAATAATACATGCCATTAACTGCAAAACAGAGCGAAGTATTTTTAAAACAAATATTTTTAAAAATAAGTTTTTTAATTTTAGTTTTATTTTTTTACTATCTTTAATTCTTGGAATATATTTCACTCCATTTTTTGCTAGATTGTTTGATTTAACAATATTAAACACTTTGCAGTGGCTAATCGTTTCAATTACAAGTATATCAATTATCCCTCTTGTGGAACTCGGAAAAATTTTTATAAAAGATTAAATGAAATAAAAAATCTATAAATATTAATTTTGTTTATATTAACAAAAATTCACTTATAGATCATAATTTTAATATATTACTAAGATAAAAAAAAGATAGACTTTATTCGTCTATCTTTTTTATTAATTATTTACTAAACATTAATCCATATTCATCTGCTTTTTCATCTACGCAAACAAAACTAAAAGTTCCAAGTGTATCAATTCCACCAATTGCAATATCGCCTATTGCCTTTGTAAATTTTTCAAGAGTCATTTCATCTTCTGCTGGGAAAATAAAACTAATAAGTAAGTTAATTAAAACTTCACTCTTTTCAACTGTTTTATTGTTGATAGATATTTTACCCATAACTCTAAAATCACTTCTTACTCTTAAATCAATATCATAATCAATTGTAAAGTATAAATTATTTGGAATAATAACATTTAAAATTGCTTCCGTTGTTTCCATTTGCTCAGCGATTTGAGCACATAATGATTCTGTATTAATCTTTACAATAAATTTTACATTTGCTTTATCATAAGACAATGTTTCGCTATTAAAACTTTCTTTATCCGGTGTAATAACAAAATCAATTACTTCAATATTAACTGCATCAATGTAGTTTAAATTTTGAAGGTTTTGTGATAAAATTTCACTTTGAACAAGTGCATTACTTACTGCTGCAACTTCTCTATCTGATAGAACCATTGTTGAATTTACATTTTTACCAAAGGTTGAAATGTTTTCTTGCATAATTGTTCCGTCATCTTCAATCTTATAACCCACATCTTGAAGTTTCTCAACTGCTGATTCAAGGTCTGTTTCTTCAAAACCATTTTTAACAATTTTTGATTCTTTTGGAACGCCATAAAGCGATGCAAAAACATTTGTTAAATCTTTTACACTAGATATTCCATAATGCGAAAAGTTTCTAGGAATAATAATTTTATCAAGCGAAAAATACCCGCAAGCAAAAACTGCGAATACACAAGAAATCACAACAAATATTTTTACAAATAAATTAAACTTACTTTTCTTCACTTTTAAAATTTCCTAATTACTTAAACTAGCAAAGGTAAACTAAATGCTACCTGTTATTGACGCTTTAAAAACAAAGAATAAAACAACGACACTTACAATTACAATGCCAATTAGTTTAAAAATACTAAATCTTCTTTCTGCCATATTTATTCCTCTACTTAATTATTTCAAGCCCTAATATTTCATTTATATTATTATATTATGCAAAGCACCATCTTGTCAAGAACATTAATTTTTAATAACTGAAATTTTGACAATTTTATCAGTTTCAGAACACATTTTTACATGCTCACTAATATCATAACCAGCAACTAGATAAATTTTATCTCCATTTGCAAGGACTGGAATAGAATCTCTTAAATCTTGGTCTATCTTTTTGTCTGATAAATAATCATTAAGTTTCTTTGTTCCAGAGCCAAGTTTTTTAAACATATCGCCTTGTTTTCTAAATCTCCAAATCGCCTTATTTGAAATTTTGTAGTAGTCGATATACTGATTACCATCTCCATAATGAACATCATTTTCACTGACAATTTCAGCAACAATGTCACCATATCCTTCAATATGAGTTGTTCCTATTATAAAAGCGTGTTCACTTTCAAGAACTTTTTTAGCAGTCTTTTTATAAAACTTAACACCTTCGTATACTTTTTTAGCAACAATTCCATGTGGCATATCAAGTTTTGAATTCACAGGAAGTTTGTTAAGGTCATGAATTAATGCATAATGCTTAGACTCAATATCCCAGTAGATTTTTAATTTTTCAAAAGCAATTTTTAAATACTCTCTAATTACAAACTTTTTATTATTAAAAGCGTCACCTTTTACAAGGATTGAATCTTTTTGTTCAATGATTAAATTTCTATTAACCAAACTCTCTACATATTTTTGAACTTCATTACATTTTTCGCCAAAAAGACAAATCATATTAACTGCATCACCGTAAATTTCTTCAACCATAGGAATAACAACATTTCTAATATAGTTTCTTGTATAGTGGTTATCATTGTTTGAAGAATCTTCAATAAAGTCAATATTATGCTCTTTACAAATTTCAAGTATAGCCTTTTTTGAATATTTTAAAAGTGGTCTGCAAGTTGTATCGCTTGGCCTAATACCAGAAGCCCCACCGACACCTGCACCACGGAAAATGTGCATTAAAATAGTTTCTGCTTGGTCATTTGCATGGTGAGCCAAAAATAATTTATTTAATTTAGCCTTTTTCATCTCACCATAAATAGCCTCATATCTTGCAATTCTTGCAGCCTCTTCAATAGTCTTTTTTGTTTCTTTTTTAAGTTTTTTTACATTAACATCAAAAACTTTAAAGTCTATATTATGAGCCACGCAAAAATCTTCAACAAACTTGCAGTCGCTATCACTCTCTTCACCTCTTAAATGATGATTAATATGAATAACTTTCATATAAAAATTTACACTCTTTTGTTTTTCTAAAAGTGCGTGAACTAAAAGCATTGAATCTGCTCCACCAGAAACACCAACGGCAATTCTATCATTTTCATTAATTAATTCGTCTGAAATTAAATTTTCTAACATAACCATCACCTACCTGTTTTTTTCAAGTATTTTAATTTTAAACTATTTTAATTAATTTTTCAATAAATTTATGCCTATTATTGTCATATCGTCCTTATGTTTTTGATTTTGAAACTCAACATCAGCAATAACTTCGTCTAAATATTTTTTTACATCAAAAATTTTAGAATCATTAATAAAGTTTTTATAATCATCAATTGAGCGAAAAGCATCTACAACACCATCACTTGCTAAAAATATCATATCACCTGCTGTTATTTGTTTTTTTATAATTGTTGGTTTTATATTTTGAACCATACCAATTGGCAAACTATCACACACAACAACTTCGCTAGTATTTTTATGTTTTATTACAGAGACACTTGCACCGAGTTTTATAAAAGTGCAAACTGCATTTTCTAAATCTATTACGCATGCATCAAGGGTTGTAAAATTATCAAGACCAGCAGGAAGAAGTAGTCTATTAACAGACTGAATAATAAGGTCTTCTTCAAAGCCCACTTCAAAAAGAGATTTTATGAGCGAAAGCACCATTGAAGATATTTTATTTGCTTTTTCGCCATGTCCCATACCATCAGCAATAGCAACAAAAAATCTATTTTCATCAAGTTTTTGAATAACAACATTGTCTCCGTTTTGACTTTCTTTTGATTTTGTAGAAACTGAAAACATTGTTTTTATTTTACTAATTGGCAAAAATGTTGCATAACTCAGTCCCGAATATTCAATGTGTTTTACATCTTTTATCTTAACCCTATTTTTAATAACCTTATAAATAGTATCTTGCATTTCTTTTTTTAAAATCTGCTCATTGGTTGAAATTATATTAACTGATTTAATACCAGACTTATTTTCAAAAATAGCAACTTCTTTTACATCTACCATACTAGATAATAAACTATCTTTTAAAATTTTTGACAACCTTTCATTAATGTTTGAAAAATTATCTATCATCTTCGAAAAATTAAAAAATATACTTGAAAAGTTTTGAAGTTCATTTGCAATAACAAGTTTACTTTCATCTTCACTCTTCATTGTATTTTCATAAGATAAATATATTTTAGCAATTTTATTAATTTCATTTAATATAAAATTACTTTTTACGCAGTAAGACTGAATACCATTAGTTAAGTCAACAGGTGTTATTCCATTATAGTCAATTGATTTTTTTATAAGTTCTTCAAATAATAATTTTTTATCAATATTACCCATAAAACAGGTTTTATAATATTCACAGTTATTGCAACAATTATTAATAACATCAATCGAAAGTTCACTACAAGCCTTGACCCTATCAATTTTACCAACAAGCAAAAACTTAAAACTATTTTGCATTGAAGTAAGAGTATTTGACATTAGCAATAGTTTATTTTTTACAATTTGGATTTTATTATCATTTGTGAATTTATAGATATAATTAATCTCATCTTGCAAAAATAAATTTGATGCTTTTAAAAGTAAATTATTAGGGAACAAAATAAAAATTAGAATTGCAAATAAAATTGAAATTATATTTAAAATAATAGAAATATTAAATACAAAGGTAAATGCAATCATTATCGCTGTGCTAATAAGTGAAAAAATAACCTTGTTAATATCTCTAAATTCTGAAAGAATAATTGAAATTAAAATTGTGTAAAGTAACATATTTATATTATTTGACGCAATGACAAGCCCCAGCGAAAATAGTGTTGATAATATTAAAAATTTATCTGGTTTAAAAATTTTACATACAAATAAAATAAATAAATTAATAATTAAATAGCATAAAAATATTGCAACAAATTTGTAACTAAAAAGACCAACTGATAAAAGAAGTTCAGCAAAAAAAATCAAAAAATAATCATATCGAGAAAATTTGCAAAATATTATTTTCTTTTCACACGAATTAAATAATTTATAAAAAAACAGCAAAATAACACACTCTATCACTAAATTTATAGCGAAAAACACAAGTGATTGCACATTTGTTAAATCAAAATAAAGTTTAAGTGCATTAGATAAAAACAAAAAAATATATAGAAGAAAAATGGTTTTTTTTGTTTTTAAAAATTCACGTGTGAAATGATAAAGAAGCAAAATAATTATTTCATACATTGTCGAAACTAAAATATTTATATCAAAAAACATAAATATTTTAGATAAAAAATAAAAACAAACAATTGATAAAATCTTCCCGTTAAAATAAATTCTTGTAAAAGCATAAGGCAAACCAATGGCACAAATAACTCTGCAAAAAACTATACGTGAGAAAAAAATCTGCATAAGGCCATAGCAGAGTTCTTTTAAACAAACAATTAGTTTTGCCTTTAAATTTTTCATATTAATATGATAATAAAAACAGTTCAAGTTATCATCATACAAATTTGTTGAAATAATATGAATTTTGAATTGTTTAAGTATTTTTTATTATAAAAAATAATGTGGAATAAAATTTTCCACATTATTTTAATTATATATCTTTTAATAATTCTTTTTTCTTATTTTCATAATCTTCTTGTGAAATTAAATTATTATCAAGTAAGTCTTTTATTTTTTTTAATTTTAATTCTATATCCTCGCTCAACTCTTTTTTATTTAGTTCTAATTTATTCTCATTTACATTTTGTTCATCAATTATAGATTTTATTTTTTTCTTATCAATAATCTTCATTATAGTATTAGATAACATTACATATAATAGTGCAATTATTAAAATTGTCAATATAAATTTAGAACCCATAAAATCTGGAACGGTTTTAAAACTCAATCCATCATTGCTAACTTTTATGGTTATTAATAATAATGTAAAATATAAATCTACTATAAAATTGCTAAGATATGTTATAACTTGAAATGCTATCATTGATTTTTTATAGCGAATTATTACACCTGAAATAGTAGAGGCAACTAAAACTTGAATTGTTAAAATAATACTAAATCTAAGTAAATTTAGTTCTAATTTTTTTAAATCTTCATCTTTTCCAGTTTTTATCATTACCATAATAACAAATACAATCCAAAGTAAAGCACATATTACAATAAAACTTAAAAATATTATAGATAAAATTTTATTTCGTTTTTCTTCTAAAAGTTTAACCCAAGGCAATGAAAAAATACAAGAAATACATAGAACAGCAATAATTGCAAGAATACCACCAAATATATAATTTAAATTAATAAGTGAAGTTATTGAAGAAACTAAAAGTGCAACTACAATAAAAACACCTGTAATAGATATTGTGGATAAAATTTTATATAATTTATTATTCATAATCAATTTCTCCTTTACCCCCTAATAATCCCCCTTATACAATTAAATATTAACATATAAATAAATTTTAAGTCAATAAATTAAAAATAATATATTTTGCAATTAAGACAGCGTTATAAGAAGCACCTCTTAAAAGATTATCTGCAATCACAAAAAATGTAGTTTCGCATTCACTGAATTTTCTAAGTCTACAAATATAAGTTTTATTTTTTCCATAAACATCAGTCGGAAGAACTATATCTCTTTGTAGACTTAAATATTCCTTGTCAAAAAAACCATTAATTTGACTAAAATCTACATTTTTAGAAAACTTTGCATAAACGCTTTCACTATGACAATGTGATATTGGAACTCTAACGGTGCTTGCACAAACAGATATTTTTTCATCTAAAATTTTGCATAGTTCAAACATTATTTTATTTTCTTCTTTGCAAAAATCATTGTCTTCAATATCTCCAATTTTTAATAATACATTATTTTTTATAGGCTCTTTAATTTTTAAGTTTGTTTCATTTTCTAAATCAAAAAGAGCCAATCTTCCTGCTCCACTGACCGATTGATAAGTGCTTACTACAATTTTTTCAAGATTTGTATTTTGTGATTTTGCAAACTCTAAAAGACACTTAGTTGCAAGTGTAAGTTGAATAGTTGAACAGTTAGGATTAGATATAATTTTTGTATTTTTATTTACTTTTTCAATATTAATTTCTGGAACAATGAGTGGCACATTTTTTTCCTTTCTAAAAGCGTTACTATTATCTATAACAAACGCACCATTTTCGGAAAATCTTTCTGCCCAATTTTTGCTAACATCATCACCTGCTGAAAAAAATACAATGTCATATTTTTCTTTTAAAGAATTTTCATCAAGCAAGACCAAATCATAAACTTCTCCAAAATAATTAATTTTTTTACCTGCGCTATTTTTTGATACATAAAGTGTAACTTCAGAAAAATCTAAAATACATTCATCTTTTAAGACTTTTACAATATTTTCTCCAACAAGACCACTTCCCCCAACTATCGCTATTTTTATTTTTTTCATAAACCCTCCTCTCTATTTTATTCAAAACAACCACTGAAATTAACTAACAAAAATGTAGCAAAATATTATGTTTTTCATAATTTATATTATGAGAGTTTTAAAATTTGGTGGTAAAAGTTTAGAAACAATAGAAAAATGCACAAACATTTGTAAATTCATTAAAAGCATTTATAAAAATGAAAAACAACTAATTATTGTTGTCAGTGCAATGGGAAATACAACTGATAAACTTTTGAATTTAGCAATGGATTTTGGCTATGATAAAATAAAAAATAAACTAACTTTAAGTGCAAGAAGAGAACTTTCAAACTTACTTTCTATTGGCGAAATGCAGTCAGCATCGCTAATCTCAACAATGCTTCTCTCAATGGGAGTTCCTGCAAAAAGTATTAATGCTAGGGATATTGAAATTAGAACATTTGGAGATTACCTAAACGGAAAAATATCATATATTAACAAAACGAAAATTAATGAATTTTTATCAAATGAAATAGTTGCTGTTGTAACAGGATTTCAGGGAATAAATAATAATAATGAAATCACAACACTTGGTCGTGGTGGTTCAGATACAACTGCTGTTGCACTCGCTAGTATTTATGACACTAAGGCTGAAATATACTCAGACTATAACGGGGTTTTTTCAGGTGACCCCAAAAATGATAAATACAAAAAATTTAATAATATTAACTATGACTCAATTAATTCAATGGCAAATTCAGGAGCAAAAGTATTAGAATCAAGAGCAATAGAAATTGCAAAAAAATTTGACACTGAAATAATTTCAAAAAGTTCATCTTCTCCAAATAAAAATGGAACTATTATTTCTAACATTGAAGATGATATTATTTCAATTAATCTAACAGATAATTTAAGCAAAATCACCGTTATATTTTCAAATAATGAAAAATTTGAAACTGTTTTTAAAACTGTAATAAAATGTCTAAAAAATTATAAAATCTACAATATAAATTATAATTGCAGTAAAATAGAAATTTTAATTAATTCAAACGACAAACAAATAATATTAAGAACTTTATCAAAAAAATTAAAATTATTAAAATAATATCTGTTATTTATTTTACAGCAATTATTAAAAAAATTTAAAAATAAAAACATATTAGAAATTATCAATCTAATATGTTTTTTATTTTAATCAAATTTACAAATTTTAAAATTAGCATTCAATTTGACTAATTATATCTTTTAATTTAGATGCACTATTTTTAAGTGCAACTTCTTCACTTTCACTTAATTTAATTTCAACTTTTTCTTTCCCATTTGCACCAACTCTGCAAGGAAGTCCTAAACATACATCTTCAATTCCAAACTCACCACTGAGCATAACTGATACTGGTAAAACTTCGTTAGTATCTAAAACAATACAATCAACAAGTTTGCTAACTGCTGCTGCTATTCCATAGAATGTTGCACCCTTTCCTGAAATAATGCTTGCACCTGAATTTTTTACAAATTCTTCGACTTCTTGTTTTTCATTTTCGCTAAGTTTTACATTACTTAATGACCAAGGAAATACACAAGAATCTCCATGTTCTCCAAGCATTATTGAATTAACATCTTTAATTGGTGTTCCTGTAATTTCAGAAAGTCTAACTTTTAATCTCATTGTATCAAGAAGCGTTCCTGTTCCAATAATACGATTTTCAGGAACAGTTGTAAACTTATGGAAACAATATGTCAAAATATCAACAGGATTTGAAACTAAAACAAAAATTGCATTAGGACTTAGTTTTTCCACTTGCTTAGTAATACTTTTTAAAATATTTACATTTGTTTGAGTAAGTTCGAGTCTAGATTGACCAACTTTTCTACTAATACCTGAAGTAATAATAACAATGTCAGAGTCTTTTGAATCTTCATAAGAACCTGACTTTATAGAAGTTTCAGATAAGAAAATTGATGATTGTTTTATATCTAAAGTTTCAGCATCTGCTCTAGCCTTGTCAATATCAATTAAAACAATTTCATTTACATTACCTTTAGCCATAAGAGTGTAAGCAATTGTTGAACCAACTCTTCCCGCACCAATAATCGTTACTTTTTTATTCATAATTTATCCCCTATTGTTTATTTTTTATTATGCTTAAATTAAATTTCTCTGTATTCTTGAGAGTAGTCTACTCCAAAATAATCTGGGAGTTCTACAACTGTTTCGTTTGTGTCTTTTTCAAATGCAATAGTTTTTGTATAAGTGCTTGCAGTTAAAACTTTTTCCATAGATACTAAATTATTATCTTCATAAATAAGGTTATAAACTAAACTTTCTGTTTCAGATATTGTTAATATAATTTCATATTTTACAACTTCTTTATTTGAATCACTTGTGCTTGTTTCTTTTATAATTTCAACATCATTATTATTTATATATGTTATATAAGATTGTTGAAATTTTGTAATAAATGAGCCATCAAAATAATAATTAAATTCTGATGGAGAAATTGCTTCGAGAAGTTTATTATAAACTGCAAATGTTTGATACTGAGATTTTATACTTGGGTCCATTGTATGGAAATCACCTAAATAAAACATAAGTTTATTTTCTTCATCAACAACAACTCCAGTGTAATATCCATTACTTAAATTTATCTCTTGCATCAAATAAGAAAGAGGCTTATTTTCACTGCTAAGTAATGAGTAAACTTTTACAACTTGATTTTCACCTTGAGTGGAATATACGATATTTACATATTGCTCATAATTTTCAATTCTAGCATCCTTATTTTCAACTTTAATTTTTGAAACATACTTTTCAGGTAATTTTGAATTTAAGTTTTTAGAATCTTCAATAAATTCATCTACTGTTAATGTGGTTGGCTTTTGAGTTTCATTGCCGTCATCTTCTCCGCCTTGGTTTTCTCCGCCTTGGTTCTCCCCGCCTTGGTTCTCTCCACCTTGGTTCTCCCCGCCTTGATTTTCTCCACCTTGGTTCTCCCCGCCTTGGTTTTCTCCACCTTGGTTTTCATTTCCACCACTTTCATTACCAGTATTTCCACCCTGATTTTGTGATGGTGGATTTACTGGTGGATTATTATTTGAATTTTTATTTTTTCCACAAGCAGTAAAGCAAAACATTATAGGAATTATTAATAAAAAAACTAAAAATTTTTTAAATTTATTAAACATAATCACTCCAAAATCTTTATCTTATTTTGTGCATAATACATAGTATTTCACACTAACTTAATATAAATATTATAGTTTGTTTTGTAAAAAATTGTCAACAAAATAAATCAATATAATAATTTATAAAAGTAACAATTATTTTTATAATAAAATATTATTGGAAAATTCAAAAATATTTTTAAATACTTGACATAACTAATTAGTTTGAACTAAACTAATAATAGTCTAATAAAAGGAGATTAAATATGTTAGAAATTATAGACATTTATGCTCGTGAAGTTCTTGATTCAAGAGGTAACCCAACAGTTGAAGTTGAAGTAACACTCTCTGACGGAACATTAGGCAGAGCAATCGTTCCAAGTGGTGCTTCTACTGGTGAAAACGAAGCATTAGAACTTAGAGACGGAGACAAATCAAGATATTTAGGAAAAGGTGTTTTAAAAGCCGTTGAAAATGTAAACGAAGTTATTGCACCAAAAATTATTGGTATGTGTGCTGATGACCAAGTAGCAATCGACCAAGCACTTGTTGAACTTGATGGAACACCATTTAAGAAAAACTTAGGTGCTAACGCAACTCTTGGCGTATCACTCGCTGTAGCAAATGCTGCTGCAAATTATTATCAAATGCCACTTTACAGATACATTGGTGGAACAAACGCAAAAGTTTTACCTACCCCAATGATGAACGTAGTAAATGGTGGTGCTCACGCAGATTCATCTGTTGACTTCCAAGAATTCTTTATTATTCCTGCAGGTTTCACAACATTCCGTGAAGCACTTAGAGCAGGTGTTGAAACATTCCACGCACTTAAAAAAGTTTTAAAGGGTAAAGGTTACAATACTGCAGTTGGTGACGAAGGTGGTTTCGCTCCAAGTTGTAAAGATGGTAACACAGAACCACTTGAACTCATTGTTCAAGCAATTAAAGATGCTGGTTACAAACCAGGCGAACAAATTTTCCTTGGTATGGACGTTGCTTCAAGCGAATTCTATAACAAAGAAACAAAAACATATAATTTAGTTAAATCAGGTCAAGGCGTTAAGACTAGTGATGAAATGATTGCTTGGTATAAAGAAATGGTTGCTAAATATCCAATCATTACAATCGAAGATGCTCTTGCTGAGTCTGACTGGGAAGGCTGGGTAAAACTCAACAGCGAACTTGGAAAAGAAATCCAACTTGTTGGTGATGACTTATTCGTTACAAACATTGAATTCTTAAAGAAAGGTATCACATTAAACGCTGCTAACTCAATTTTAATTAAGTTAAACCAAATCGGAACTTTAACAGAAACATTAAATGCTATCCGTATGGCTCAAACAAACAACTTTACTTGTATGGTTTCTCATCGTTCTGGTGAATCAGAAGATACAACAATCGCTGACCTTGCAGTTGCTGTAAACGCTGGACAAATCAAGACAGGTTCTGCTTCAAGAACAGATAGAATTGCTAAATATAACCAACTTCTTCGTATTGAAGATGAACTTGGTTCACAAGCAGTTTATGAAGGACTTAAAGCATTTAACAAATATCGTTTTGATAAATAATTTAAACTTTTTAATTTAAACAAACAAAAAATATCGTAGAATTTTCTACGATATTTTTTTGTTTTATAAAATAATTTATAAATTTTTAACTACATATTAAAGTGGACTCCAAGCATTTCCATCAACAGTATTACCAGTAAACACAATTGTTGCATTTGCATCTGAATCACTTACTTTAAAAAGTTCTCCATTTTCATCACCTGTTGAATTTAAAATTGTATTATTTTCATAAGTGATTGAATCTGTAGCATCTAAACCAGAAAGTCTAAAGATTCTATCTGAGTTACAATTTTTGATTGTGTTACCTAAAACAAGAACTTCTCCACCACTTGTGTTAAGAACATTATGTCCTAAGTTATCAAATGTGCTATTTTTAATAGTAAGTTCTACATCTCCATACACATATAAACCTTGGAATACATTAGTAACTGTGCAACCTTCTACAACGATATTTTTAAGTGTATTGTCGCCATTTCCAATTTGCATAAGTTTGTTATATGTAGTATTTGCAGTGTTATCTGTTCCTGTCATTGTGCAGTTAAGAACATATAATCCATCTAAGTTAAGAAGTGGATTACTTGTAGCATTTGAATCTGCTGCAATGTAAATACCCGCTGTAAAATTGAATCCTTTGATTGTTAAGTTTGTAACATCAAAATAACTATAATATGCATTTTGACCAGCAGATACTACTTTGTCTGTTACATAGTTATAAGCATCATTATAAACGTGACCTACATTAAGTTTAATACCATCAACATTTACTGTTCCATTGCCCTTTGTTATAAGAGTAACATCTTTTAATGTTCTTTTATAATTTGGGTGTGCATTTGAATTTAATACTTCTGTTGTATTAGCATTTTGACGGAAGTATAATCTATCATAATTTCCTGCAGCAAAGTAAATTACATCACCATCTGTTGCATTGTCAAGAGCGGCTTGTGCAGTTTCAGTAGAATTAACTACTGTATGAACTACAGGATTTAAAGATGGATCCCAAGCATTTCCATCAACAGTGTTACCACTAAATACGATTGTTGCTTGTTCTGTTGAACTATTTTTATAAAGTTCACCTTCATCATCACCAGTTGAATTTAAAACTGTGTTATTTTCAAATGTGATTGTATCTGTTGTTTCTAAACCAGAAAGTCTGAAGATTCTATCTGAGTTACAATTTTTAATTGTGTTACCTGAAACAAGAATGTTTCCACCATCTGCGTTAAGCACATTATGTCCTAAATTGTCAAATGTGCTATTTTTAACAGTAAGTTCTACATCTCCATACACATATAATCCTTGAAAAGCATTTGTAACTGTGCAGTTATCAACAACTACATTTTTAAGCATATTGTCGCCATTTCCAATTCTAACAAGTCTATTGCCCTCTACATTTGCTGTATTATCAGTGCCAACCATTGTGCAGTTTTCAATTGTTAAACCATCTAAATTTAACATTGGGTTATTTGAACCATTATTATCTGCTCCAATATTAATACCCTTTGAGAAATTAAGACCTTTAATAGTTAAATTTGTAATATCAAAATAACTATAATATGCATTTTGACCAGCAGATACTACTTTGTCTGTTACATAGTTATAAGCATTATTATGAATATGACCAACACTAAGAACAATGCCATCAATTAAAACACCTTCTCCTTCAGCCATAATAGTAACATTTTTCAATGTTCTCTTATAGTCTGGGTGACCTGTTTCATCAAGAATTTCTGTTGTACTAGCATTTTGACGAAGATATAATGTTCCATAACTGCCTGGTGTAAACACTAATGTATCACCATTTTTTGCATTATCAAGAGCAGTTTGCGCATCTTTTGTTGTAGTAATTGGAAGATCTGCTTCATCACTAAGTTGTGTAGCTACAAGTTTAATTCCAAGGTCAATTGAAAGACCATCTGCTACATTATAATCATTATCATTTGCACTTTGATTCCAAACAATATTGGTAGTAAATTCATAAGTTTCACCTGCATTAAGTGTTCCTGAATATACAAAATTCTTAAGAGTTGTTGTTCCTTCAAAAGAATCAACTTCGCCATTTGAATCTTGTACAGAAATCACTAATACATCAGCAAGTGTTTTTCCTGCATGTGTTTCAGTTGCATTCGTAAAGAGAATATTCATTTTATATTTAAGTGGTAAATTTCCCTTATTTTCAATCTTAAAACCTTCAGTTGACTTAACATTTGGTTGCCAGTTTGTTGCCTGATGTGAATCTGTTCCATGAACCCAAACAAGTTCATCATAGAGTGCTGTATCACTTTCAACAATTTCGTATGCAGTAGCATCTGTTGAGTAATCAGTTGTATGATGAAGTTCAACATCTAAGTTACCTGAAACAATTTGGTTGACATTATTAGTTACACTGTCAGTAAACCAAGCAAATGTTGTTCCAACAAGCATTGAAAGACACATAACAAGTGACAAACAACTTGCAATTAATGCTTTCTTTAAACTTTTTGTTTTCATCTATTTTCCTCCTTGTATTATTTTATTTGTAATTATGAATTATATACAAATATATAAATATTTATTTATATATAATTTCACAATATCATTATATTCTTATGTTTTATACCTGTCAAACAATATAAATTAACATAAAAATTATTGAAATATATTATTAAAGTTGCTTAAATTTTTTTTATGATTTAATATTATACTAAGGAGAAAAGTTATGAAAAATATTCTATCAAAAGAGTATAAAAATTCCCTAATAATCTCACTAACTATTATCGCCTGCGTAGTTATGGGGATTGTTGATGCAGTAATTCAACCAGGATATATAATAAAGTCATTAATTAAAGTTGTTATGTTTTTACTTTTACCATTTATATATACAATTTTTGATAAGGAAAATAGTTTTAAATCTCTTTTTAAACCAAATAAAAAAGGTTTTCTATTCGCTCTTTTTATAGGATTTGGTGTTTTTTCAATTATACTTATTGCTTACTTTTTATTTAAAAATGTTTTTGATTTCTCAGGACTAACTAAAAATTTAACTTCACAAACTGGTGTGAATAAAGATAATTTTATTTTTGTTGCAATTTATATATCTTTTATAAACTCCTTGCTTGAAGAATTCTTTTTTAGAGGCTTTGCATTTTTAACACTTAAAAAATTATCAAATAGAAAATTTGCATACTTTTTTAGTAGTTTAATGTTTTCCCTATATCATATTGCTATGATGATTGGTTGGTTTGCTGTTCCAGTTATTATACTTGCTGTTATTGGACTTTTTGTTGGTGGCATAATATTTAACTACTTTAATGAAAAATTTAATAACATTTATCTTTCATGGCTTGTTCATATGTTTGCAAATTTTGCAATAAATACTATCGGCATAATTTTATTTAATATGTAATAAAAATTTATTTTAGGAAGGAACTATCCTTCCTTTTTTCTTTTTTTAAAATTTATAAATTTTATTTTTAGTATCCGTTTTTTCGGACAATATATATGATAATATTAAATTACAAACAAAGAAGACAACACTTCTTTTAAATTTAATTTAACTTAGGAGATACTATTATGAATAGATTTAATACAAATTATTTTTTAAACTTTTTAAATGAACACATCAAAAATATTAAGGTTGATGCAGAAAGAATTGCCAGTGCAAAAATTGTAAATTTTAATACAATAAAAACTATTTTTCGTATGTCTGAAATTGAAACTTTATCCTTTTTAAAAAAATTAAGTGACTCAAAAGTTATAGATTGGAATATCATTTCAAATAACATTATTATTGATATTAAAGACAGAGAATCTTTTGTAAACTATGTTTGCGCAAAGAAAAAATACGAAACACAAATTATGTATCTTAAACTTTGTGGAAAAATTAATGCACAAAAACTTGCTGAAGTTTTTCAAATTTCTAATCTTGACGCACAAATCTTATATAGCAAAATTTTATCAAATTCAGGCTATGTTCAAATAAATTCAAATGATTATTTCTCTACTCAAAACATTGAATACATTATCCCAAAGGTATCTAATTTTGCAAAAAGTCTTAGTGCATAATTACTTCGCATTTTCCCAAGGGCAGATTTTCCCCTTTCTGCCCTTTACCCCATATTTTTTTCTTAAAACAAATAAAATGTATTTTAGTTTTATTTGTTTTTTTATTTTATTTTGATATACTTGTGCTAGGAGTTATTATGGCAAGTTCAAGTAATAAAAAGTTATTATTGTTTTATGTTTTAGAGATATTAAAAAAATACACTGATGAAAATCATATGCTTACAAGAGATGAAATTGGTAAACTTGTTGAGAGTGAATTTGGAATGTATTGCGAAAGAAAAACATCAGTTGCTAATATTGAAGCGTTAGAAGAACTCGGGTATGAAATTGGGAAAGAAAAAGGAAAAGGTTATCACTTAATCACCCGTGACTTTACAAAAGGAGAAATTCTATTTTTACTAGATGCTATTTTTTCAAGCAAAGTTATTCCTTATAAGCAAGCAGAAGAATTATCCAAAAAACTCTTGTCATTTTTTAGCAAATATGAAAATAAAGATTTTAACTTTATCTATAAATCAAGTCAAATTTCAAGAACAAATTTAAACCAAATATTTTACACAATTGAGAGAATAAGCGAAGCAATTAAAGATAAAAAGAAAATTTCATTTACATATCAAAGAAATAGTTTTAATAAAAATGTAAGCGAAAAAACTCATATCGTTAGCCCTTACGCAATGGTAAATAGTCAAGGTAAATATTACCTTGTTTGCAATAAAGATGGACTAAATGACCTGACTAATTTTAAAATTGAAAAAATAATAAAAATTGCTATTTTAAATGAAAAATCTTGTCCAGTAGAAAATTTTGAAGGATATGAAAAAGGATTCGATGTTTCAAAATATACAAACGAAAATATCTATATGTTTGGAGGAAAAACTGTCAGTGCAACACTCAAAATTGAAGATGAATATATCGTTGATTATGTATATGACTGGTTCGATAAAAACAGCACGCTAATAAGGAAAAAAGATGGTGTTATCTATGCTGACGTTGTAGTTAATGAATCTGCACTTGTTTATTGGGCTCTTCAATATGGTGCTGGTGTTGAAGTTTTACAGCCACTTTCAACAAGAGAAAAAATCGCAAAAATCGTCTCTTCAATGAATAATAAATATAATAATAAATAAAAAAACTGCAAAATGATGTTATTTTTCTTAAAATTTATATAATTTTTCACTAATTTATCAAAAATTTTGTAAAACAAAAAATGAGTAATTAAAATATAATTACTCATTTTTTTATTTATTTTATATAAATATTATTTTAACTACATTGTTTTTTCGTTTTCATTTTCGTTAGATGATTCTTTTTCTTCTGATTTATTTTTTATATTTTTATTAAAAAGTGCTCTAAATGTTTTTACACCTTCAAACCTTTTAGGAAATCTAAGGAAACTTTTTCTAATTAATTTTCCTAAATTATTTTCTTTATCATTTAGTTTTTCAGCCTCTTCTTTTTCTTGCTTAAGTTTCTCTTTTTCTATATGCTCTTCAATTTCTTTTTCTAGTTTTGCAAACTCAAGTTTTGTTTTTAATTTTATTTGTTCAATTTCATCAAATGCTGATTTATCACCCCTATATGCTCTTAAATTAAGTTCTGACCTTTTATTTATATAATCTCTAACCATTAATGTTAATTTTTTGAAATTGCTTTCACCAAAATATTTATATGCTTTTTCATTTTTGTCTACACTTAACTTAAATTCTATAAGTTTATCTTGATACTTTTCTAAGAAATCTTCAAAAACTTCAAACCCAAACTGATATAATATTTTAGCACCCTTAGTTCTATTTTTAAAAGCAACTGTTTTACCCGTCTTTTTAAATTCATCGGCAACTTTTAAACAAATATATTCATTTACCATTTCATTAAAAAGTTCACTATTTCTATATTTTTTTGATTTAGGGTCAAACTCAGAATTTTTCTTGGCGGCTGCAGTAAAGCCATGATAATGAATTTCATATCCATTTTTATAAAAATAACCAGATTGACTTGAATCAACCACGAAGGAATCTATTATATGACCCATTTCATGAACTAAATCTTCAACTGTAAGTTCAAGTGCATTTTTGCATAGACATAGCGTGTTAAATTTTGAATCTTCTGATAAACAGTTTACAACAAATGCAGAGTTACCTGTAAGATTTTTTATAAACTCCGAGCATAATTTAAAATACTCATCATCACTTCCATATATTTGTAAATTGCTTAAATGATAATTCATTTCTGCTACACAAAAATTTGCCTTATTAATTTCTTCTTTTTTTGTTCCACTCCAATAATTAAGTTGTCTTATTGTTTGTCTATCAAAAATATCATCTAATAATTTTCTATTTCTATAATAGCCATTTATATCTTTTTCCTCATAACCCATTGCATTAAATAATTTAATGTATTGTTCTTTTCTACTATCAGATAATAAATTTTTTGTTTTTAAGAATTCTGTTTCACCAAAATATAGTAATCCTAAAAGTGTTGGAACATATTTTTTAACTTCTTCATTTTTTAATTTTGGTTTTTTATTAAAACCACGAACAAGATTTATTCGATCAGAAATATAATTTTCAATTGCTCTCTCATATCTTTCATCAATTTCTGTAAGTTTCTTTTTAGTATCTTCAAAAACACCAATTATTAAATCATATTTTTCTTTTATTTCGTTCTTTTTTAGTTTCTTAAGACTAGGTGACATATTTTTTGAGTTATCAATCTTTTTTAGTTCTTCTTGCTTTAATTCTTGATATTTCTTAATAATAACATCAAAATCACACCCTAAAAAGAAGTATTTTGCGTTTTTTAATCTTCTTTCAATTACAGTTCTATGTTTTTCACCATATATTTTTACAAAGGAATCAACAAAATATTGAATCTTTCCTTCAATAGGATTAAAAATATCGACTCCTTTATAGATACATTTGTCCATACTCTAATCCCTCCAATAAATTAATAAATTCATTATAATTATCTGGATAAATACCTTGAATAAAATACTCAAAAAACTCTCCATCTTTTTCAATTTCCACCCTTACAGTTTCAAGGTCTACATAATAATTTTTAATAGTATTTTGTTCCCAATAAATAACAATATCAAGGAGTCTTTCTTCAAATTGTTTAAGTAAAATATTAGTTACAGGTTTTTTATTACATAAAAAAACATTATTATCAGAATTAGTTTCTACAACTATTCTTTTATACATTGACATAAGTTCAATATTTACTTTCATTTTATCCTCCTTTCATTTTACTTATTATTTACATAAATTTATATGATAATTTTACCATATTACTACCTTATTTTCAATACATATTTTAATAAAATTACTTTTACTTTTATTAATTTCTATAAAACTATTGAATATTTTTTAATATTTTAATATAATGTATTTATTAATTAATTTAACGAGGTAACCTATGAAATTAAAATATGGTAATACATTTGAAATTAACCCAAGTGAAGTTGTTTTTTTATTCTCACCAACAATTGACAAAGGCGCAATTATTGGAGTAAAACCTAATGAAAATCTCCCAGGTCAATATGAATTTGACGTTAAAGAATATGATATTCCCACCGTTCAAAAACTCTTTAATGAATTAAAAGAAAAAAATATTGATTTAAGTTTTGTAGAAATTGTTAATATTGATGACCTTCCAAATAAAGAAGGTGTTATTGAGACTCCTAATGTAACAACTGCAGTCTCTGTTCAAGTTGAGGGAAAAGAACTTTCTATTCGTCTTTTAAATACAATGATTCGTGAAAGAGATATTGATAATTATAATAATGATAATAAACGAGAAACATTAAAATTATATAATATATATCCTAATAGTAAAAAAGAAATTGCTAACAAAAAACAAAAAGTTGAAAAAGATTTTCTTCCTGAAAAAGAAGAAGCCGAAATTCAAATGTAAAATTATTAAAAAAACAACTTATTATGATTTTATAAAACATAATTAGTTGTTTTTTTATTTTGTTTATTTATATTGTTTTTTTATATTAAAAAAATATATAAAATTTGTTTATTTTGATTTTTTTATAAAAAATCCCACTTTTTTGCTATAATTTTAGTATTTTTTTTAATAATTTGCGTTTTTTATTTAACTTTTAATAAGATACAATCATACATTTTCTTTTGTCAATATTTTTTGATTTATAACATATATTATCTTTTTATAGTAATTATATTATTTCCAAAAATTTACTTTTATAAAATCTAAAACCATTTGCCATAAAAAATAAAATATGCTAAAGTAATAATACTATGATTAGATTTGAAAAAATGACTAAAAAGGACTTCATCGTTTTTTGCGTTGCGTCCGTGTTTGGTGGCATTATGGTTGCCATTGGTGGCGTTGGACTTTTAATTTCAATGTCTAAATTTGAGGGAGCGATGGGTTCGCTAGTTGGTTCAATCATTTTCTCTCTTGCAATGTTTGTTGTTACTGCTTTTGGCTTATACCTTACAACGGGTCTCTCTACCCGTATTTTAACTATGGGTATAAAAAATATGTGGTCTCTTCCTGTAAGTTTAGTTTTTAATGTAATAGGTATTGGCATTGTAGCACTTTTAGTTAGATTCTCACATGTTGATGTTATTAACACTGCAACAAATGTTATGAATAATAAACTTTGCTCTCAAGGCTGGGTTTTACATTCAATTTGCTCAGGTATACTTTGTGGAATACTCATTGGTTTATCTGTTCTTTTAGGTAAACATTCATCAAAGAAAAATCTTTCTGCATCTGTTGGTGTTACATTTCCTATAATTGTATTCGTATTTTGTGGTTTTGATAATTCCCTTGCTAATGTATATTATATGTTTATGTGTAATAATATGACTTGGTCTATGGTTGGATACTGTTTCTTATCACTTTTTGGAAACTTACTTGGTGGAGTTTTAATTTCTATTATGCCACTAATAAAAAGAAAAGAAGAACCTAAAAAATATAAATGCCCTTGCTGTGGATTTTACACATTTGAACATAAAAATCATGAATACGAAATATGTCCTGTTTGTTATTGGGAAGATGACCCAGTTCAACTAAAAGACCCAACCTTTAAAGGTGGTGCAAACCATGTTTCACTTGAAAAAGCAAGAGAAAATTATAAAAAGTTTGAAGCCTGTGAACACAGTATGAAAAAATTTGTTAGAAAACCAAGAAAAAATGAACAGCATGGTTATGATAGATAATTAACAAATTAATAAAATAAAAAATAGATATATATCATCAATATTTTTGAAGGATAATATATCTATTTTTTATTAGATTTTTTTAAAAATTTTATTATTTTTTTTAATCAGTTTACAATTTTCAAATTTTGTAATATACTATAAATACAAATTAAATAATTTGTAATATAAAATAAGGAGGAAAACTATGAAAAAGAAAATACTTTTATCAGCTTTTTTAAGTATTGCTTTATGTCTTAGTATAATTACTGGTGCAACTTTTGCATTATTTACAAGTCAAAGCAAAGTAAATGTTGCTGTTACTTCTGGTAAAGTTAGCGTGTTATCTTCTATTACAGATTTAGAGATTTATTCAATGAATGAAAAGCAAAATGATATCTATTTTGAAAATGGTGGCACTGCTACAATTGATGAAAACACATTAACATTAGACAGAATCACCCCTGGTGATAAAGTTACATTCAATATTAACATTGATAATGCTAGTAATGTTACTGTTCTTTATCAAACATTAATTCAAGTTTTATCAGACAATGGTTTATTTGAAGCATTAGATGTAAGATTTAATAATGAAGAATATAATGGTGTAACCTCTATCACAGATTGGGCAACATTAGACCCAAGCGAAGAAGGCACTATTGATATTGTTGTTCCTGTATCTCTCGAATTACCTGTTGAAGCAAATAATGATTATCAAGATAAAACTTCTATGATTGCATTTACTGTTAATGCTATTCAAGGTAATGCTGATGTTGAAAATATCTCTGCAAGCGATAATGTTTATGAAGTATTTACTGCTTATGATTTAACTCAATATGCTAAAATCGTTGAAGCAAATGGAAACGCAACAATTAAATTAATGAATGATATTGATTTAAAAGATGTTAAATGGGACCCAATTGATACAAAAGGCAATGTTGTTTTAGATGGAAACGGATACACAATCTCTAATATGACAGTTAACAAAGAAGGTGGCTATGCTGGTTTCTTCGGCTACGCTTATTCTGGTAAATTAACAGTTAAAAATGTAACATTTGAAAACTCTTATGTTTCATCAACCGGTAGTTTTGTAGGAACTGTTTTAGGTGGTGCATACTATGCAAGCGTTACAATGGAAAATGTAGTTGTTGAAGGTTCTACTGTTTTAAGCACAGCTAATTATGGTATTCGTGTTGGTGGTTTAATTGGTTCTAAGCACTTATTTGATGGTGGTGAAAGACCAAGTTCAGAAGGTTTATCATTAACAAACTGCTCTGTTAACAACTCAACAGTTACAGGTTATCATAATGTTGGTGGCTTTATGGGTTCAATCTTATATGGCTCTGCTAGAACTAACGATAATATTGTAGGCTGCTCAGTTACTAATGTTACTGCATACTACAAAGCTACTAATGAAAATGCTGCAAGTGCTATGGCAAATGATGCTTACAACACTTTAACAGATGATGACTTTGTTGCTACAAACTTTACAAAAACTCATTTAGTTTAATTTTTAAAGATTAACTCTTTATAAAATTAATAATTTAAATCCACTAGAAATAGGTTAAACCCTAGTAACTAGTGGATTTTTTGCTTTAAAAAAACACATTAGGAATTTTATCCTAATGTGTTTTTATTTTTCAAAGTTTTAAATTAACCATTAGTTGGTTCACTAGCTTCTGGTGCTTTTTTACCTTTGCTGTCTTGTCCGTAAGGTTTTGTTGCTCTTTCATCACCGGTTTTAAGGCTAATATAGTAATCACCAAGTTTTTTCATTCCATAATCAGGATTTCCCTCTACATATTCAACAATGGTTACATGACCTTCTTTGAAATCTGCATCATTTAAAAAACATTGATTTGTTTCACAAGCATAGTCAGTATTACCACGCTCATCTCTATAAAGGTCAAAAATTCTATAAAGTCCATCACTTCCAACATAAACAACTAACTTTTCTGGTTTATTACCATTTTTGGGAATATGAAGGTCTGCATATCCTGTATCTACATAAGCACCACTAGAAAGTGTATATTCATCACCATCTTGCTCAACTTTAAAATCAATACCTGTATAATCTTTTAATTTTTCAAAATCTTTTGTTGCCATAAAACTATCTCCTTATATCAATAATATAAAAATTACAATGTAAAGTCAATATATAATTAAAATTTAATTTTTATAAAGTTTATTATTAATCTTTTGTTTCAAGCATTGCGCTACATAGTGGACACTTTCCATTAAAATCATCAGTATCGCACTCATACCCACACATCGGACAAACATATTTTTTATGTGCTGACTCTTGAATATCTGCTTTTATAGTTTCAACTTTTTTTTCTTCTTTTTTACTCTCCACTTCTTGTTTTTCAAAAGCAGATTTATCATGCTTGCAAAGTGGACAAATAAAGTCATCTGGCATATTATCACCATCATAAACATATCCACAAACTGAGCAAACATAACAAACTTTTTTAGGTTTAACACTTGGTTTAACATTTTTTAGATAATAAGAATATGTCATTGTTTCAACATCATTTAAAACAACATCTTCATCAACACCAGCAATAAACATTATATGTGAACCAAGATCAATTTCTTGAATAACACTTGCTGACATATAAGAGTTTACACTTTCTATAATGTATGGAATATTATTTTTTGCAACATCAAAACCACTAAAGTTTTCAAATTTATTTTCTACTTTTCCACTAACAAATCCAAATCTTTTTATTAAATCAAAATTTGTATTGTTGTTTAGTATTGACACATTAAATTTCTTTGATGATTGAATTTCAGAGCAAGTAAAATTTTGTTTATTAATTGTAACTGCTATTTTCGTAGGATTAGAAGTTACCTGAATAACTGTATTTGAAATACAGCCATTATATTTTGAATTATTTGTTGTAATAACATAAAGTCCATAAGGAATATTAAATATTGCTGGCATAATTTACCTCCGATATAATAATCTATTTAATGATAAATTTTCGATAAATCAAAAATTTATTAAATTCTAACGAATTAGATACTGCCGTATCTCATTACAGATTGAAATAACCATCAGTTATTAGAAAATAGTTCTTCGAACTATTTTCCTCTAACTTCCGATATAATAATCTATTTAATGATAAATTTTCGATAAATCAAAAATTTATTAAATTCTAACGAATTAGATACTGCCGTATCTCATTACAGATTGAAATAACCATCAGTTATTGGAAAATAGTTCTTCGAACTGTTTTCCAATAACTTCCGATATTATAATTTTATCAAAACTAAAAACATAAGTCAATTTTATATATAATTCACAACTTAAAATATAGAAAATTCTAATTTTAGCAAAATTTTTTAAAATTTCGGCATTTTTTACTACTTTTTACACTATAAACATTCTACTTTTGCACTTTTTTCTTCCATCTCATATAATTCTTTATACTCATTACAGTTTTGCATCAACTCTTTATGTGTTCCAAAGTTTATAACTTTTCCGTCATCAATCATATAAATTTTATCTGCTCCAATTATAGTAGATAGTCTATGTGCAACAATAATAATTGTCTTGTCATTTTTTAAACTTTCTAAAAGTTTTACTATTTCATTTTGACTATTATTATCAAGCGCACTTGTTGCTTCATCAAAAACAATAACCTTTCCACTACTAAGGAGAAGCCTTGCAATAGCAATTCTTTGTTTTTGACCGCCTGAAACCTTAACACCATTTTCTCCAATTTCAGTATCAAGTCCATTTTCCATTTTCAAAATATCATCATAAATTTGTGCTTTTTTCAAAACCTCAATCATCTCTTCTTCGCTTGCATCAGGTTTTGCAAAAAATAGGTTTTGTCTAATACTTGCATTAAATATATATGGTGATTGAGAAATCTCTCCAACATTTCCTCTTATGCTTGACTCTGTCAAAGTGTTTATATCTTTTCCATCAAGAAATATTTGACCATCACCCGTTTCATATAACTTTGAAATTAAATTCAAAATTGTAGTTTTTCCACTACCACTTTTTCCAACAATAGCAGTCATTTTATTAGGTTCAAACTTTAAACTAAGATTTTTTAAAACAGGAATATTATTTGAATATGAGTAGTTTACATTTTTAAATTCAATATTTCCAGAAAACTCGCTAAGTGTATCCGTTCCATATTGTTCCTTTTCAAAATCATCTACAATTTCAAATATTCTAACTGCAGCAATTTCGCCTTCAGCATTATATTCATTAAAAGAAGATAAATAATTAACCAGCCACTCAACTTTTCCATAATAGTTAAAGATTACTAAAAAACCTGCAAGTAAAATAAATTCTTTTTTGATAAAATAAATACCAATTAGCATAAATGATAATTCAAAAATTGCAGTGATTAACCTTTGAACTCTTCTAAGAAGATTTCTTTTATCCGTAATACTAATATCAAGATTTGCTGCCTCTTCAAACTTTCCATTTGCATAGTTTGTAACGCTCTCTTTCATATTAAGTAATTTTACATCTCTAATTCCTGTTATTTGCTGATAATATATAGACTTTGCTTCTTCATTTGCTTTTTTCGTTAATTTTTTTCCTCTTATCCAAACTCTGCTTCTAATTGTGCAAATAATATATAGAACCACAACATATCCTATTAAAATTAAAAATAGATAAATATTAAGATAAGCAATATAAATTAAAAATACAGCATTAGTAAGTATATCAAAAATTAAATTCATCATATCAAGATATGAGTCGCTAACACTTTTTACATCACTAGATAATCTCTCTGAAAGCATACCAAGTTTTACTGAATCAAGTTTGTTCATTTTTGTTCGGTTAATTGAGTCTATAATAGTTTTTGTAAGTTCAACTTTTGTTCTTGTGTTAATTCTAGTATAAAATACTTCAACAAAGTAGTTAACAATTATTTTACCTAACACAAGTCCCGTCATAATAAGTGCATACTTTTTTGCATTATCAAAATCTTCAGACGCAAGACTAGCGAGTGCATTTGCTGAGAATATTGGACTAAATATACCAAGCACACCACCCATCACCATAGCAATAAGAAGTGCAACTAAAAGACCTTTACTCTTTTTATAGTAAGGAAGAACCTTCCTTATTTTATGAGTTGTAACCTTTTTCTTTTTTAAATCTAATTTTTCCATAGTAATTACCTCTCATATATTTTAACATTTTTATTTAATTAGTTCAATACTACAACAATAACCTCTTGATTTATTTTTAAAAAAAATATATAATGTCTATGTATGGCTTTATTTAAAAAACGCGTAATTGAAAAAGAATCTAATATTGCTAGTGCACCTGAACATATAAAAGCACCTAGCACTTTTTCTGCTAAAAAATATTATTTGCTTCTTTGGAACATACTATCAATGACATTTTTCTGCATCTATGTTTTCTACTTAATATTTAGAGTTCCAGAAATAAGTTTTTTATATAATATCATTGTTTATGTTTTATATGGTTATGGTATTGCACTTATTCTTATACTCCTTCTAAGCATTGGCAAAAAATCCAAATTAAAAACTAGACTTAAAAACTATAAAAGTGCAATTAAGTTTTTACAATACACTATTCAAATTGTCAGTTTCACCCTTTTAATAGTTACTGCAATAAGTTCACTTTTCACTACAGGAAAACTTGATGTTCTTGCACTTAAAAATGCCCTTTCTTCTCTTGTTTTAACCTGTATAATGGTTATGTTTGAAGTCTTTAAAATTATGGTTAGAAAAAATGTTCCAGTTGTTAAAGAAAACTTTTTAAGACTTAAAGAAGAAGATACAATTTACAAAAAAATTGATAAAGGCTTTAAGAAAATAAGAGGAAAGAAAACTAACGAACCTGAAAAAATAGAACATGAAGAAAATGAAACTGAAACTGATGAAAATAATGAACAAAAAGACAGTAATAATAATTTACTTAAAGCAGAACTTTTTGAAAAACAAACATCATCTCAAAATAATATAGAAGAACAAAACAAACAACAAGAAATAAAATTTGTTTCTGCTGAACAAATTGAAGAAGACCTTAAACTTGAAAAAAATCAAAAATATGATAGAGATGCTGGAGTAATAATATCTTATGACGATGATGAAGACTTTGATGATGAAGAAAATTATGACGAAGTATTTTATGACAACAAGTTGTTATCTCGAGACAGCACAAAAGGTCCATCAAGAAATAGACTCGTTGGGTTATTTAATAAATTTAAGAAAAAATAATTTATAAAAAAATCATATTGTTTTTATTCAATATGATTTTTTTATTTTCATATTTTTCATAATAAATTTTTATTTATAATTATAATAAAATTATTAATATTAAATGCAAATAAAATAATAAAAACTGCAAATTTAATGGTTTTTATATAAAAATTAGGTTGTTTTTTGTTAATTTTATCATAAATATTAAAAAAATATTATTTTAATTAAAAAATAAAAAACATATCAAACCTATATATTTTTTTAGATTTGATATGCTTTATTGATTATACTTCTTCTAAATAATTAACCTTTTTATTGTGATTATGTGCATATTCAATTTCTGATTTTGTGCTTGAACCAATGTATCCACCTTTATTAATTACAAAGATTTCATCAGCCATATCTATCTTTCTTTTATGCATATCATCAAGCATTTCCTTTATTCCTTCGCTCCAAACTTCATTATCCCCAGAGTGAACAAAAGCAAAAACATAAATTAAAATATTACCTTATAATGAAAGTCTTTTTTGCACTTACATAAATTCATATTTAAATTTTGTACTAACACAAAGTGTTATAACCTTATATTTACCTACCATTTTTTCTCCTAAATATTTTTTATTTTTTTTTACTACTGCTTATATTTTATATAATGCAAATTCAAAAGTAAAGAAAAGAATATAATAAAAACAAATTAAATATA
>JAFTMY010000091.1 GCA_017452165.1 Clostridia bacterium
TGATATGCCATTTATGCCTGATGGAACTCCTGTTCAAATCTTACTTAACCCACTAGGCGTTCCTTCGCGTATGAATATCGGACAGTTACTTGAAGTTTCTCTCGGATTTATTTCAAGAGAACTTGGTTGGAAAATTGCAACACCAGTATTTGACGGTGCTAAAGAATCTGATATTCAAGAATTATTTAGAGCAAACAATTACCCAGATGACGGAAAAGTTCAACTTTATGACGGAAGAACTGGTGAACCATTTGAAAATAGAACAACAGTCGGCATAATGTATATGCTTAAACTTCACCACCTTGTAATTGATAAGATGCACGCTCGTTCAACTGGTCCATACTCACTTGTTACTCAACAACCACTTGGTGGTAAAGCACAACTCGGTGGTCAAAGATTCGGTGAAATGGAAGTTTGGGCGCTTGAAGCGTATGGTGCATCAAATATCTTACAAGAAATGCTTACAGTTAAATCAGATGACGTTGTAGGACGTCTTAAGACTTATGAAGCAATCGTTAAAGGTGAAAATATCACTGAACTTGGTATTCCTGAATCATTTAAGGTTCTTATTAAGGAACTTCAAGGCTTAGCACTTGACATTAAAGTTCTTACAGAAGATAAACAAGAAATTGGTCTTAAAGAACTTATGGAAGATGACAGAGATATGCCAGACATTTTAAAGAACAAGGTTAACAGAAATGAAGAAGAAATTGAAGTTGAACTTGGTGGTTCAGAAGAACTCATTCCAGGAGAAGTTGTAATGGCTGGTTTTGATGATGGTGACGATGCTGGAAGTTTATTTGATTTTGATGATGACTTATAATTTAGTTTAAGTTGTAATTAACTAAACTATTAATTACAACTTAGATTAATTAAACATCAGTTTGCGAAAAAATAGTTTACATTTTCGTAAAACTCCGATATTAAAATTTTAAGGGGAAATTTATGTTTGAATTAAACAATTTTGACTCAATGCAAATCCGTATTGCAAGTCCAGAAACAATTCGTAATTGGTCTTATGGTGAAGTTACAAAACCTGAAACTATCAACTATAGAACACAAAAACCTGAAAGAGATGGTCTTTACTGCGAAAGAATTTTTGGACCTACAAAAGACTGGGAGTGTCATTGTGGAAAATATAAAAGAATTCGTTATAAGGGTGTAATCTGCGACAAGTGTGGAGTTGAAGTAACTCGTGCAAAAGTTAGAAGAGAAAGAATGGGTCATATTGACTTAGTTACCCCAGTTTCTCATATTTGGTATTTTAAAGGTGTTCCTTCAAGAATTGGAACAGTTTTAAATATTTCTATCAAAAAACTTGAGCAAGTTTTATATTTCATTTCATTCATTGTTACTGACCCAGGAACAACAGAATTCGAATATAAACAAATTTTAAACGATAGAGAATATCGTGAAGCAATTGAAAAATATGGTTCAAATTCTTTCAAAGCCGGTATGGGTGCAGAAGTTATTAAAGAACTTCTTTCTCAAGTAGATTTAGAAAAAGAATCTAAAGAATTAAAAGAAGAACTTAAAAAAGCAAAAGGTCAAAAGAAACTCAACCTTGCTAAAAGACTTGGTTTAATTGATTCATTTATTCGCACAGGTTCTAAACCAGAATGGATGATTTTAGATGTTATTCCAGTTATTCCACCAGAACTTAGACCAATGGTTCCACTTGATGGTGGTAGATTTGCAACAAGTGACGTTAATGACCTTTATAGAAGAGTTATTAATAGAAATAACAGACTTAAAAAGTTAGTTGAACTTGGTGCTCCAGAAATTATTTGTAGAAACGAAAAACGTATGCTTCAAGAAGCCGTTGACGCACTTATCGACAATGGTAGAAGAGGTAAGCCAATAAGTGGTGCAGGTAATAGAGAACTCAAATCTCTTTCTGCTCTTCTTCGTGGTAAGCAAGGTCGTTTCCGTCAAAACCTTCTTGGTAAGCGTGTAGACTACTCTGGACGTTCAGTTATCGTCGTAGGACCAAGTTTAAAGATGTATCAATGTGGTCTTCCAAAGGAAATGGCTCTTGAACTTTTCAAACCATTTATTATGAAAAGACTTGTTGATTCAAATCAATCACATAATATTAAGAGTGCAAAACATATTGTTGAAAGAGCAAGACCAGTTGTTTGGTACGTTCTTGAAGATGTTATTAAGGATCACCCAGTTCTCTTGAACCGTGCTCCTACACTTCATAGACTTTCAATCCAAGCATTTGAACCAGTTTTAGTTGAAGGTGGTGCTATGAGACTTCACCCACTTACTTGTGCAGCGTTCAACGCTGACTTCGATGGTGACCAAATGGCTATCCACATTCCA
>JAFTMY010000092.1 GCA_017452165.1 Clostridia bacterium
CAATGAATTTTAAATTCCAATTCATTTTTAAAAAATATGTATAAATTTCATCGATTATTTTGTTTAATTTTCTATAAACTGTTCTTGTTGAAATATCATATTCTTGAGCAATTTCTTCATTTGTTAGTTTGTCAATGAATTTTTTTTCTGCTAATTCTCTATTATTGTAGGATAAATCCTTAAAAATTTTATCTATCATTAAATGGATATTTATTAAAGATTTTTTTCTTTCAGATAAATCAATAATTCTTTCAATTTGTGATTTTGTAGAATTTGAATTATTGTAAATACTGCTTGTAAATGACATAGAAGATGCTTGCAAATTAATGATTTTATCTACTGTATTTATTAGATTTGGAAAGACTTTGTATGAATATAATAATGTTTTTATCCAAATCTTTAAGTCTATATCTTTATCATGTTTATTAATGATGTTTAATTGATTATTGTTTGTTGTCATAAATACTCCTAACTAATTTTTCTCGCAAATAGATATTGCTAACAATTCTTATTCTATATTATAAAATTAAAAATTGATTTAGACCCTGTCATTATTTTGGCAAAAAAAATAAAATATGTATAAATTGACCAAAAAAATAAAATATTTTTAAATTTTAACAAAAATGTTACAAAAATTTTTAAAAATTAAAATAAAGTTATATTTTCATAAATTTATTTTTTTATAGACATTGATTTTTTCTTATTTTACATAAAAAATATTTCTAAAATTTATGTATTTTATTAAAAAAACACAAAATATTATATTATTATATATATAAATTTATCACAAAAACCCCTTTTTTTTGTTTGGAAAAATTCGACTAATTATGTTAAAATTAGTGAGTAAAAGTAGTGGTATAAAACTATTTTTGAAACAAAATAATAGAAGGTGGATATTATGGAAAAATCACATAAGAAAAACATTTCACATGTTGTTTCTAAATCGTTAAAATGTCTTATGTCATTTATGATTATCTTCGTTTCCCTTGTGTTGGTAGCGTGCGGATCGTCATCAAGTGCCTATGACTATTATTTCGATGCAAACAAAAAATATAGACTTAACAAAGTGTCTATAATGTATTACGAAACAACCTCAGGTGGACTTCAAAATGAATATACAGGTTCATTTTTGATTCCTATGGAGTATTATTGTAATAAAGATTATGGCACAATGGTAGGTAAAGCCGGAACAAATTCAAATACATTTGATAGATCTTTTGACCAATCTGGTTCAAGAGCATTTTATCATTTATCTTTAAATGGTTCAAATCCATGGGGTAGCGATTTTGTAAACGTTTTAACTTACCCAGATTATACATTTATGATTAGCGGAAACTTATATCAAGTTCACGTATCAGTTGATACAAGTAAACTTCAAATTGTTGGCGCTAACCCATCAAATGAAAATCCAACATATTATACTAGAGCAAACTATATAAAAGCAACAGACTCTCTTGATAAAGTCTTCTCTTTTGCTTTTAGAAAAGGTGTTACTGGAAATTGGATTGATGCAAATCAATTTATTAGAGTTGTATATATGCAAGAAAATAATGTTGGTGGAGCATATTCATATGATGTAACTACTGATCAAAATAAATCATATGATGGTACTTTTTATATGCTTTTCAATCCACAACTTGATAAAGGTACAACAAAGAGAACAATTAGAGTAAGAGCAACTCCTAACTTTGGTCAAAATATTAAATATGTTTATGATGATTCAGTTGGTGGTGTAGTAGTTAAAAATGGTGCAAGCACAATTAAGCCAACTGATGCAGCATATGCTAATTTCATTTCTAAGACTATTCTTCCATTGGATGAAGCAAGAGGTAATTCTCAATTCTCTTCTCCAATTGAATTTAATGCTTATAAAATGTCATTTACATCATATTCTGTAAATAGTTCAACTCTTGACTATGGTAATATTTCATATAACACACACAAATATTACTTTAATACTGTTGAACAAACCTATTCTCTTACAAAAAATAAATATTATACCACATCCTTCACAGGATACTTTCCTGCTGGAAGAATTGTTGAAGTAACTCAAAATATGGAAGATCCTACAAGCACATCAGTTGTTCCTAACTATGCATTCCAATCTTGGACAGCAAATAAGAAAGCAACTAACTCCCTTATTTTGAAGGATTCATTAACTGCTAATCAATTATCAAAAATAAATGCAGCAGTAGATACAAGTGCCGAATATACTTTATATGAAAAGTTTGGTTCAGGCTATACTTGTATTTTTGGTAATAAATTTAGTAAGTATTATGCAGTAGAAGCAAGAACCTCTGCACCTGCTAACTCAAGTGATACACTTCACTCAATTATTAATACTTCAGGTTCAAGAACTCATACAATTAAGATTGGTTCAGCTGAAAAATATAATAATTGTAATTTCTATGCAAACTATGTTCGTGTTCACAATTTTTCACTTTCTGGTTCTCTTTTCAATGCTGAAAGTATTGTAGGAAATAATTCCTCTAAACTTGAAGGTGTAAAATATACAGTTTACAATGCAAAAAATCAACCTCTTAGAAGTGATATTGCCATTTCAGGTTTTGAATTTACTATTTCTAATTTAAACTTTGGTGATTATGTAGAATTCTCTAAAACAGAAGGTGATCTTCCATTTAAATTCTACGGTTCACATATGTCACCTTTTATGTCTTCAAATGGAACAATAACACATAAAGTTTTGAGAAATCACGTTGAAAACTCAAACAATCTTTTTGCAACTGCTGTTTCAGATTATTCAGGTAAAACTGTATATATTCCTGCTGGTGAATCTGAATTTGTGTTTAATAATAAGACATATTATGTAAATGATGGTGTTGTAACTGATGAAACCAAAAAGACATACACAACATTTATGGTTAATTATGCATATCAAAATATGGATATTACCGAAACTCCAGTTTTAGCAACAAAATATGATGCTGAATCATCACTTGTTGTAAATGTTTTTGCTTATGATGCTGGAAAAATTATTGACCCAGTTGATAATCGTATTTCTTATGAAATTATTGAATCAGTTGACTCTTATATTGATGCTTCAGGTTTTATTACTACAACTGTTTATGTTTCAGTAGTTCTTCCTGATAACCAAACTATTCAAGCTTATAATGTAATTACTGATAACTCAACAAAGCCTACAATATATTCAAACTTTAACGGATATGAAGATGGTGACTGTTCATCTGATGATGATGCATATGATTATAATACATATGATATGAATTCTAGTTATTGGAATTATAAGACCGATAGTGGTTATGCAAAATTTAAATTTACAAACCTTCTTTTAGAAAAAACTGAAATTGAAAATAATGAAACAAAGCATAGTTATTTTATGATGAACATTGAAGAAAATGTAACTGGTGTTTCAAAGAGTGCTAACACTACCCTTTTAACATATAAAGGTGAACATTATCTTTATGCTTATAAGAGTGATTATGCTTACACAACTTTAAATAATCATAAAACTTCAGGTGTAAATAAAATTTATACATCAGTTTCTTCTTATAATATTATTGCTTTAAAATCGAATGGTAAATATGATTTAATCGAACTTGAAAAAATCAATCATTCAAGTGATTCGAATAATGCAAATTACTTAAATAAAACATCGTATAGAGATCCAGATGATACATCAGGTATTTCTCAAATGGATATGATTGAATTTAATGGATATCTTTATTTAAATTCAAGTATTGAAAAGAGAGATGGTGAACATAAATATGATGCTGCTGGTTTTTCTTCAGTTCAATTAACATTCCCTTATGTTGAAATTCATAAATCAGAAGCGATTTATTATGAATCATATTATAGTAAAAATGGTCTTAACCCATCTATAAATTATTATGATAAAGAATTTTCAACTGTTATTAATACAACTGCAAAACCAAATTCAATCGTTACAGGATTAGCAGGAAATAATCCAACTATTTCACCTAATTATAATAATAATGATAAGCAATCTCTTGGAAATGGAATTGTCGTTAGTAAACTTGCTGGAACAGAATTATTCTTTAATGCTCAAATTACAAAAGAATTAGATGTAAAATCAAAAAGTATGTCATTTAATATGAAAGAAATTGCATTAAAGACAATTTATATGACAAAAGTTACTGATACAAAATATGAAAAATCTTTAACTTATTATAGATTCTTCTATAACAATATTGAATATTACTACTATGAGGATTCTTCAGATGATCCAGGAGAAGGTGATTTTTATAGACAATATTCTTATGATTTATTCCAATTCTTAGATGAAGATATAATTTGTAAAAAATTCTTTGGTTATACAGTTAGTGTAAATACTAAAGATGAAGAAATTGATATTACAAAAAGATATCTTGATCATAATTCTCAAGTATTCTATTATGATGAAATTAATAATACATTCCATAATGATAGATATTGTGTAAGTAATAAAATTGATTTTGTTGAATTATTTGGTTATAAACCAGAAATTGCAACACAATCTGCTTCTACTTGCTCACATTGTGGAAAACAACATATTATAAAAACTTCAAAAATTGAATATTCTGTTAACTCATCTCAAAATAAAGTTTCATTTACTAGACTTTATATTCATGCTAATGGAAAAGATTATTTCATTAAATCAAATGCTTCAGGTGTTTATATTGATAAAAACTGTTATCAATTATTATCATCTGATGATGATTATGTAATTAATGGTAATAAAGTTGTATTCTCATGCACTTATAGAACTTATCTTCGTTTTTCAGTAAAAGGTGCAACTGGTAATACAGCAAATAGATGCATTGTTGATAATTCACTTGCAATTTGTGATGAATCAACACTTAAACCTGTAAGAGATTTCGTATATTACAATTATAGTGTTGATAAAACTAATAAAAAGGTTAATTTCTATTATGGTTCTACTAATGAAACATATCATTTAAGAACTAGAGATGGTGAAGATGTTCTTTCAAGTGGAACTATGGCTGGTATTCATGACTGGGATGCAGGAGATAGTTTATCTTGTATTAGACTTGAAGCAGGATATAGAGGAAGTCTTCTTAGTGTTAAGTATTTTGGTGCTTCTTCTACATCAGTTATTGCTCAAGGTTATAAAACTGATATGCAAATCACTGCTTATAACGTAAATGGAAACTTCTATTACCTTTCTGATGATAAATTAAATAATGCAGAAACAATTGGTGAATATACATTTACAAATTCTGTATATACAGATAGTTCATTTGCTATTTCATCAGTATTCCCTAATATGATGGTTGAACGTGGTTCAAAAGCAAATAATGAATCTGATACTGCTTATCTTTTTGATACTTCTTTAAATCTTGCAAGTAAATCAGCAAATTTTGCTATTTATAACTATTATACATCTGCTCCAGCAATTGAGGGCTATAAGATGGACGCAACTTATCTTATGGTATATAGTAAAAGTCGTAAAGATTATTATAATGGTGTAAGAACTCCTCTTAACGCTGTTACAGAAGAAGCAATTCCAAACTATCAAGATTATTTATATTTTGAAGATGATGGAACTTTCTATATTAAAAAATCAGGTGTGTCCGATGGAAATAAAAGAGGTAATCAAGTAAAAACTTTCTATCAACGTGTTGAAAAGAAAGAAGGTGAAAATACAATTGTTACTCTTGAAAAAATAACAAAAGATAGAGATTTACCAAAAGGATACAAAGATACTGACGATGATATTGATTTTGTTTATTTTGATGAATCATATATCTTAAAATTAGATCAATTTAATAATTATGATTACATTAGAAAATCATATAATAACGATTCAGGTGCATTTGTAATTGATGACGAGGATTATATTCCATATAACTTAGAAGCATTAAATAAGTTCTCAGCTAAAAAACAAACAGAAAATTATTATGCTTACTTTGATGTAGAATCTTATACAATTAAAAAAGATAATGATAATAAAAAATATAACTTCTTCACTTCTCCTCTTGCTCAAGTCTATGAAGTAATTAATGAACTTGGTGATAAAGAACAACAATTTACTTATGCATTTACAATTTCAAATTTCTTCCAATTAATTAATGAAAAGAAAATTGTTAAAGGTTCAGATATTGCTACTAAAGCAAAAAATCTTGGTACAAGTTACTCTACAATGTCTGATTCAGACCTTAATTATGCATTATTCTATAAGATATTGGGACCAAAACTTCTTGATAACTGTTATTACTATATTCCTGCTTTAGGAGCAATTGAAACAATTAATGTTTATCAAGAAAATGAATTACCAATGAGTAATTTCGTTTTAGTATCAACTGTTAAATATAACTATAAATCTAATAATGCTCCTTATGATGGTGAAGTAGATTCAGTTGAAATTAAAAACTTTAGTTCTCACTTTACAAATATTAATGGTATTACAATTGATGACTTATCAGGTCGTTTAGATAGAACTCCATTTACACTTAATGTAACTCACAATTATTCAAAGAGTCCTGTTGAAATTACTGCTGAATATAATGGACAAACCTATTATATTAAAACTAATGCCAATAAAAGTAATACTGAAATTGGTAAAGATACTGAATTATATAGAGCAGATTTAAGTTCTGCTGATACAAAAGTATATTTATTTAAAGACCCAGGATTTAAAACATTCTCTCAATATACAGCAACAGCTTCTGGTGATATAAATAAGATATACTTAAATCATATGTCTTTCTATCAAGGAACAAAAGAAGGTACATTATATTCTTATGATGAAAGTCTTAAATTAAATATTGAAGGTTCAACAAACATCGGTGAAAATGGTTATGCGACTGTTCATAACTTAAACAAAGATAACTTACCTAATAACTTAAGTAAGGTGTTTGAAGATACTAAATTCTTATTTAATAATACACTTTATACTTTAATGCCTACAAGACATAAACTTACTGAATCAAGTTATTACACTCCAGAAGGTTCTAGTGTAAAACTTGATCACGTTTATATCCTTCTTAACTATACAATTAGTATTCGTTATAAAAACTCATTCCAAACAACTAATATGTATGTTCTTTCATTACAACATAAAGATTTGTATGGTGGTTCAAATGGTACATACGATGCATATATCTTTATTCCAAATGGAACAGCTAAGAAAGATGGTGTTGTTTATACTTCCCTTACCCCTATTATAAAAAATGATGATAGAGATGGTGTTAAGTATTTAACATACAAGGATTTATATAGAACTATTACAGGAAATGCTTATACTAATACACAATACATCTTTGGACAATTTATTGAAAATCAATATGGTGGTTCAAATGCTCCTGTAGAATCAATTCATAATTTTAACTATATATTTAGATATAATAATGAATATTATTATGCTAACGGTGATTCTGGTAAAGTTTACAAAACAACAAGTTTAGTATCAAATCCAACAGAAACAAATCTTTCAAGTTATTTAGTTAGTGATTATAAATTTGATATTTTAACATCAAAAATTAATAGAATTGTTGGCGAAAATACTGAATTAATTGCACATATTAATAAAACAGAAAATGGTGTTGCAATTGGTTCAACTAATGTAAAAGCTGTTAAATATGTTTATGATAGTATTAGTGGTAAAATATATTATTATGGAGTTAATAGTTTACTTTACTCTAATTTAAGTTATTCAGAAAATGAATTTGTTCTTAGTAGTTACAAAACTCTTAATGCGTTTATTGATTCAACAACATCTCAAATTGTGTTAAGACCAAACTATGAATATTATACATTTACTAATTTCAAGGCAATTTGTTATACTTTTGAAAATGACACAATTCCAACAGATGCTAATATTGAATACTTACCTTCAATTAATGATAATGTATATCCTAAATACATTAAAAATGGTGAGTTGATTACAACTTCTACAATGAAAGCAGTTTCTGAAACAAAATACTATGAAAAAGGAACTACTAACGAATTAAGACTCTCTATTCAAGATGAAGTTTTAGAACTTGGACAAGCAGCAAGATATGCAACATCTGGTTCAGCAACTGGAACTATTGCTATCTTAGGAAAATCTTCGCTCACAGGTTCTGCTACAACAAACAAAGCATTCCCATCATATTCAAAACTTTTAGTTGATTCATCAATAGAAGCCTTACTTGATGTTAATGCATACTTCCCTGCTGATTACACATCTAAATCAAATGTAACTGAAGGTTTCCCAGGTGTTACAATTATTGATGGTATTCCATACACAAACCAAATGTTTGTATTCGAAGTTAAACATAGACAAGGTGAAACTTCAATTGTTGATTTATCAATTATGGTAAATAATGGTTATTATGTTGAACTTTTAACTAATGCTGTTAATAAAAATGGTAATGATGAATCAACAGGTATGCAAATTATCTCAGACTTCTCTTCTGTAACATTTAAAGATACTTTAGAAAATTTACTTGTTAATGATTATGTAGATAATATTTACTATGTTGTTGATAATGTTACATTTAGACCATTTGAAAGTTTCATTAAAATTGATGGTTATGTTTCTTCTCCAAGTGCAGGAAAACTTGCATTTGGTGGTAAAACAATAACTCACGTAACATATAATGATTACTATTTAAAATATCATTCATTTAATACAAATGACCCAACACAACTTGAATTAAGAGATGAATATATTAATACTGTATTTATTACTGTATTTGAATATATGGAACTTACTGATAAAGAAAAAACATCATTCTATGGTTATATTTTAGACTCAGAAAAAGAAGGTGCTGGTGTTTATAAACTCTTTAATTCATTCTTAAAGATTACAGATTGTAAAACAAATGAAGAAACAACAGACAGTAATATTTATTTTGATGGTTATAAAAAATATAGTGAAGAATACAATAAGGATATTTATTATAAACCAATTTATAGATTAGTAAGCGGTGATTTTACAAGAGTAACAGATGATGATGTTGCAATTTGGAAATCTAACGCATCAATTTTAACAGATATCCCATATTATGATATTCACACATTTAGACAAGATGAAGAAACAGGTCTTATTTACCTTTCATCAGATATCGTTTCAGAAGATGATAACTTTATTTGTGAAGGACTTGAAGGTTTAACAGTAGATGTTACAAGCCCATCATCTGATGTAAACTATGATAACTTAACACTTGCTGGTCTTACAACTGCATATAAGGTAAAATCTAGTGAACTTGATAAAGCAAATTTCCAAGGTTATTGGTTCGATTATGCTATTTCAATTAGTGATAATGCTGCAGCATCAAGTGTATACTTAGAGTGTGGTGTAGATAGTGTTGTAATGCTTGCTAACCCACTTATTAGTTTTGATGGTGAAGTTTATTATAGATTTAAAGAATGGAAGATATTCTCAAGAGAAAATTCAGAATACATTTATTATGATAAAGGTGTAACTGAATCAACTTCATTTAAAGATAGATTTAATCCAATTTGTAGATTCTCAAGTGAAGATGCAGGATATTTCTTATTCTTACCTGTTTATGAAAAAATTTATCAAATTTCAATTACAACAGAAGTAATTTCTGGTGCAATCAATACTGGTGGTTCAATTAACATTTCTTCAGAAGCACCATCTATAAGTATTGATGAAAAAGATCATTCAGATGATTACTATTTCATTGAATATACAAATACAAATGAAGATAGTTATTACTATGCTCCAATTAAAACATTCCCATACCTTTATTATACAGGTAATAAATATAACGGAATGCCTATTTATCAAAGACTTGGAATGGCAGAAGATGCTGAAACAAATCCAAACTCAGTATCATATGTATTAATGTATTATGAATCAACTGTTAAAAATAGAGGTTTACTTGGTTTCTTATTTGATTTCTTAGATAAACAAGAGTATTGTTATATCGTTAAATTTGAAGGAACAAAGCAAACAGATATCCAAAGAATCCCTGTAAAGAAAAAGGTTGATTCAAATGATCCAAATCCATGCTTAATTGCTGTTACTAATAATAAGAGTGGTTCATATATTATCAATGGAAGATATGTAAATTACCAAGATTTAGTATTTAGATCATACTATTCAATTTATCCAGTAACAAGCAATAAAAACAAATTCATCATGTATGATGTTGATGAACAAAATGAAAACTATTCACCAATCACAGAAGTATTATCATACTCAATGGCAACAGAAAGAGTTTCTAGTGGTGGTGTTTCTAAAAAACAAAGAGTTATTTATCATAATAAAAACTACTATATTATTAAAGATGATAACTTTACAACTTCCCCATTCTATAAACTTGCTGCAAGAATTATTAACTTATTTATTGATGATCCAAATCAAAAACTTAATACTGATTTTGATTTAGATTTAAAGAAAATTATTGCAGGAAATAACAAAATTGCAACTTCAGTTGTTAAGACAAGTAATGTTGCAACTGTTAATAAAGATGTATATAATGGCGAATATTATACAAACAGTTCAAACAACCTCGCAACAGGTGAACTTTATTATGATAAAAATGGAACTGTTTATTCAACACTTCAATACAAAGATAACTATTATGATAGAGATACAAGTGTTATTTTAACTGCAATCGCTAATAATGGTTATAGATTCGAAGGTTGGTATCCTGTTACATTTGACGAAATTTATGGTTGGCAAGTATCTGATAAAGATATTACTCAACTTTATAAAACAACTTATTCTAACGAAATTGTAAAAACACAATTCGTTGCAGAACCTGCTGTAAAATATTATAGAACAAACTATGTTGGATATAATCCAAACGGAACAACTTATGAAATTGGTTATCAAATTTCATCAAACCTTGGTGTTTCTGCAATATTTGAAAGAACAGGTCAAGAAATACCAGATTCAATTCGTGAAGAATATTGTGGTATATTTGTAAACCTTGGTGCATCAAGAGAAGAACCTAGATTTGTTAGAGTATATACAAACTCATCAACATCAAATGGAACATATCCTGATATCTTCTATGATGAAGATTGTATGTATCAAGTTTCTCTTTCAGACTTTGCTATTTCATATAACAACTTTGCTGATTTATGGAATCAAAATTATATTGGTTATATGAATATTAGTGATACAATTACAACAGAATACACTTACAATGATAATGGTAAAATTGATTTATCATATTCAACAGTTTCAACTAATTCATTCGTATTTAATAATACTAAATTTATTTCAAATGGTGATGAAGTTTATGCTGTTTATACATATGATAATGAACTTCAAAACTACACAGTTTCTTACTTTAAAACAAAAATTGGTGGAAACTATCGTGTAGAAAACAATAAACTTTACATTAATAACCTTCATAAAAATATTAAACTAGTTGCTAAGTTTATTGAAACATATCAAGTATATGTATTTAATGAACTTGAATAAGATTCAGGAATTTCAGTTGAAGGTATCTTCTATTATAACGATGATGATACTAAATCTGTAATTAGAACAAACTCTTCAGGTTTAACAAAAACTGAACTTGATACAAAACTTGTTTATTCATATAATGGTCATGAACATAACGAAAACTACCTTGGTGGTGGTTACGAAGTAACTTATGCTGATGATAACTCAGATAAATTCTTAAAACCATACCCATTCTATGTTGACGAAGATGAAACAAAGACATTATTTGGAAAAACAGAAGATAATACAGGAACATATTTAAACAAATTCTATTCAGAAGAATCAATTAAAAATCTCAAAGCATTATATAAAGATCCTAATAATATTGCTGAATTCAATGGTTCGTTTGAAAAGAATGCATATGCAATGTATAAAACTGAAAAGACAAGTTTATCTCTTAAAAACTATTACTTTGATATAGGAACAACAATATTCCTTCTTGTTAGAGTAAAAGCGGGACAAACTCTTTCAATTCACTCTCTTGGTCTCAACCAAAACTATGTGTTAAACTTCTTAGTTCAACCTGATGATGCTAAAGTTATTGCTGCTAATGATAAATCACTTAATTACGTATTCTATGTTTTAAAAGTAACATTTGATAGAAGTTTAGAAAAAACAAATGGAGTTACAACAAGTGCTGGTAACGAAAATCCAGAATATATTCTCCACCCTGATAAATCTAAAAACTTAATGTCAGATGTAATTACTGGTAATAACCTTAAATATTATGATTCAATTTTTGATATGTATCTTGCATCATCAATTGAAGATCAATCAAATAAAGGAGATTTCTCTAAAGATATTAATCTTGCAGAGAACAACTATATTAGATTTAAAATGGATCCAAGTAAGGGTGCTACAAGCAATCCAACGCTTAATCTAAAAATAGCATTTAATAAGGATAATACAGTAAAACTTGCCAAAGCAATATCATTTACAAAAGATATGGCTGATGCCCTATTCTTCTGGCTACTTGAATATTGTGATGACCCTAGTCAACTTTTAAGTGTAATAGGATCAGGAACAAGTTATAAAAATATTACCCTTTCATATAATGGTTTATTATTTAAATTTAACTTTAATGATTATCTTGATGAGAACTCAAGCACATTAGAAAAATATGAAACTCTTAAGTTATTTATAGAAACATTATTCCAAAAGATTCATGTGGTTCAAAAATCACAATCTATTGAACAAAATTTCTATTTATCATTATATTTAATTGAAAAAGTTTTAGTTGATACAAATTATCTTGGTTTAAGTAAATTTGGTTTATCTATGAAAATGCTTGTTAACGGAAACGCAGTTGATTTAGAACCAACATCACTTAATAACTTATATTATTATATGACAATTAATGGTGATATTTATGTAAACCAAATTCTTATTGAAAAAATCTTAAATTTAAAGGCTGAAACAATTTCTAAGATTACAAAAATAAAAGATAATCTTTCAATTTATTCAACATCTATTTTATATAGTTTAAGATATGAAAAATTCAAGAGTATTTCTCATTTCTTAACAACAGTTAACCAAATTATCTATGCTTGCACATATGTTGATAATGTCCTTCTTATAGATTATGTATTACTTTCAGAATCATACTTTAATATTTATAAACGTTCTCCGCATGGTGTACAATTTGATAAACTTAATACATTTACTTATAGTGGTCAAAATAAATATGAATTTAAATATGAAACTGGTGCTAATATAACAAAAGACTATGAGACATATTCATCTTTAAAATATAGAGCAAAATATTATTTAGATGATATTTCAATTTTCTATACATATATTAAAAATATTGTTCAAATGGAATTAACAACCGTTGAAGAAAATTCAATTAAAAAATTAGTTGACCCATTATTCTTAGGTATGGCTAAGAATGTATTTACTACAGGTACTCCATTTGCAGCTGGTAAAACAAACTATATTAACCTTTCATCTATTAAAATTTACACAATTTCTGTTTCAACAACAGTTCTTGATAAATTTAATGAACAAGATTCAGGATTCTCTGATGAATTCTTCATTGATGATAATACAAACTTTAAAAATAATCCATATTATAGATTAGATGATACAATCTATGTATCAGGTGGTGTTTCATCAAGTCTTGGAACTTTAACTTATATTGGAAGTGCTGAAGGAAAAGAATTAGATTCAAAAATTAACTATGTTGAAGGTTATAATAATACTCAATCATTTACTAAACAATTCTATCATAAAGTAAGTGGTAATGATGAATATGAACTTTATGAGAAAAAGGATACAGAATATTATGATGACTCTTATGGTGATATGTCATTTGCTGAAAACTCAATTATACTTTGGGGTGGTTTAAAGACACAATATACTGCTGGTAATATTGATACAATATCTGCATCTGACCCTATTGCTAAAAAATTCTTAGTTGATACAAATAAGAGTTCTCAAACTAATGCATTAAATATTAAAAATTATACAGTTATTGGTG
>JAFTMY010000093.1 GCA_017452165.1 Clostridia bacterium
AAATAACTTACTTATACAATCTTTTAATTATTCATAATATAACCACACTATAATATTTAATAATTATTTAAAATTATTTCAGAATATTACACTAATCAATAATTTATTATTTGAATATTTATAAAATTTAAAAATTATTCATTAATTTAATAAATATTTACTTATTTGAAAAATATATTCAATAAATTTTCATATAACACTTACTAATTTAATAATTTCTTTATTTTTATCAGAATACTTTATTATTTTTTACTTTTATAATAATATTTATAGTTTAATTCTTATTATTTATATTATTTTAATTACAATCAAATATATTTTATTTATAATTAACTATTTCTAATCTATTTTTATAAAGTTATTCAATATTTCATTATTTATATCTTACTATTATATTTTATTTTTTATTTTAACATTTTTATTAATATGTTTCACGTGAAACATATTACACATAATGATAAAATACTTTTTATAATACATTATTCATTATTTTATATAATTTTCTATTTTAATCGATATTATTAAGTAATAACAATAATTGTTTCACGTGAAACATTATATATTATTACATCTTTATTAAAATAGTAGTTATATCTAAAATAATTATAGTGATTTTAATAAATAACATCTAAAAACACTATTTTAAACGTTTCACGTGAAACATTTTATATTAAAACAATATAAAAACACTGATTTAGACTGTAAATCAGTGTTTTTATTACTATTATATTAAAATATTTAAAATTATAGGTTGTTTTTATTAATAATATCATAAATTCTATTTAAATCATCTTTAGAATAATAATCAATAACTATTTTTCCTTAGTATCATTACCTTTAATTTGAACTTTTGTTAAGAAAGTTCTCTTAATTTGAGTTTCAAATTCTTTAAGTTCAAGACTTTTTTCTGGTTTCTTTTGAAAAACAGGTTTAGATGGTTGATTTATAGAGTGAACTAACGCTTCTGTAGCCCTAACACTAAGTCCTTTTTCAACAATTTGAAGTGCAACTTCCTTTTGTTTTATAGGATTATCAAGTGAAAGGAGTGTTCTAGCATGTCCAGCAGATATTTTATTCATTTCAATTAAATTTACAATAGATTCTGGAAGAGTTAAAAGTCTTAAAGTATTAGTAACAGCAGGTCTACTCTTACCAATCTTATCTGCAACTTCATCTTGGGTAAGTTTATACTCTTCAATAAGGTTTTTTATTGCTCTCGCTGATTCAATTGGGTTTAAATCTTCCCTTTGAAGGTTCTCAATTATAGCAATTTCACTAATTTCTTGTTTAGAATAATCTCTTACAAGGCAAGGAATAGTCTTTAAACCAGCAATTCTAGATGCTCTCCATCTTCTTTCACCAGCAATTATAACAAATCTTCCTTTATTTTCTTTTACAATAATAGGTTGAACAACTCCATAGTTTTTAATTGATTCAGCAAGTTCATTTAATGCATCTTCATCAAAAATCTTTCTTGGTTGGTCAGGATTTCTATCAATTAAACCAATTTCTATCTCTTTTGGCTTATTTAAAACCACTTCTTCAACCTTTGTTTCCACTTTTACTACTTCTTTTACAACCTCTTTAACCACTTCTTTTGGTTCATTTTCATTTTCACCTTCAGCATATTCACCAAAAAGTGAATTTAAACCTCTTCCTAATCCTTTTTTTGCCATATTTTTCTCCTAAATTATTTAATTTTTTTGTATTTTACTTTATTTCTTTGGAAATATTCTTCTGTTAAAGCCTTATAAGCCTTAGAACCTAAACAATTTTTATCATAAGTATATATTGGTTCACCAAAACTAGGTGATTCAGCAAGTCTAACATTTCTTGGAATTGATACTTTAAACACTGAATCTTTAAAGAATTTTTCAATTTCAACAGCAACTTGCTTACCTAAATTACTTCTACTATCTCTCATAGTTAATACTACACCATCAATATTAATATTAGGATTAAGTTTTTTCTTTACAATTCTAATAGTATTCATAAGTTGACTTAAACCTTCAAGTGCAAAAAACTCACATTGAATAGGTATTATTACCGCATCAGCACATGTAAAAGCATTAATTGTTAAGAGATTTAACGCTGGTGGACAGTCAAAAGTTATATAATCATAATCTTCTTTTACATCTGTAAATATATTTTTGATAACTTTTTCACGATCTTGCATATCAACAAGTTCAACTTCAGCCCCAGAAAGGTCTAAATTTGACGGAAGAACCCATAAATTTTTAATTTTTGACTCATAAATTGAACTTTTTAAGTCTTTTTCTTCAGTCATTACTTGATAAATTGAATTTAATTCCTTATCTTTTACAATTCCTAAGTTACTTGTAGCATTACCTTGTGGGTCAAGGTCAACCATTAGGACTTTTTTACCCATTAATGCCATAAAAACTGACATATTAACGCAGGTTGTCGTCTTACCAACGCCACCTTTTTGGTTAGCAAACGC
>JAFTMY010000003.1 GCA_017452165.1 Clostridia bacterium
AATAGAATTGCACTTGCTAATACTACTTTCAAAATATTAAATACTGATAAAAATAAATATGTATCTCAATATGTTGGTGGAAAAGTTTATGATAAATTTTATACTGATTAAACAGGTACATTTACTACTTACTTAAAACTTGAAGCTGGTAATTATAAATTAGTAGAAATTGAAAGTCCAACAGGTTATCTTATCTCAAAAGACGGATTAAGTTTTACTATCGGATCTGATACTGAATATAATTACACTACTTACGGGGCGATTTTATTAGTAGATTTTGAAAATACACAAATTAAAGGTCAAGTTGAAATATTTAAAAATGGCGAAAGTTTTGTTGTAGAAAATGGAACTTTTAAATATGAAAATATTTCTTTAAATGGTATTAAGTTTAATTTATATGCTGAACAAGATATTAAATCAGCAGATGGTAATTATTTATATTACAATAAAGGCGATTTAGTAGAAACACTTACAACTAATGAAGATGGATATATTAAGAGTAAAAAACTACCATTGGGAAAATATTATCTAGTTGAAGTAGAAACAAAAGATAACTTTGTTTTAAATACAGAAGAATATCATTTTGAACTTACTGAAAAAGATAATAAAACTGCTATTGTATTAGATACTTACAAAGCATTTAATTATTTGAAAAAAGGAACAATAGAATTTACTAAAAAGGATTTTTCTACAAGTGATCCTATTCCTAATGTAGAGTTTAAAATATTTACTGAAAAAGATGAGTTAATATATTCTGGCAAAACAGATGAGAATGGAAAAATTGTCATTGAAGAATTAGCCGTTGGAAAATATTATATTGTTGAAGAAAATCCTATTGAGGGTTATGTATCTTCTGACGAAAAGGTATTGTTTGAAATAAAAGAGAATGGTGAAATAGTAAAAGCCGAAATGACTAATAAAAAAATAACGTCAACATTAAAAGTCACAAAAGATGATGAAGATGGAACAGTATTATCTGGTGTTAAGTTTGGAGTTTACAATTTAGAAGATAAACTAATAAGTGAACATACAACAGATGAAAATGGTTATTTTGAAGTTGTTTTAGAATATGGAAAATACTATTTCAAAGAAATATCTACACTAGATTCTTATGTTTTAAATAATGATAAAGTTCATTTTGAAGTAAAAGAAGAAGGTGCAGTAATTGAAAAAACAATGACAAACAATTTTAAAACAGGAACACTAGAATTTACTAAAACTGATTTAGTAAATGGTGAAGTTATACCAAATACACTAATTGAAGTTTATAATTCAAATGATGAACTTGTTTTCTCTGGCAAAACAGATGAGAATGGAAAAATTGTCATTGAAGAATTAAGATATGGAAAATACTATATCATTGAGAAAGAGGCTGCAACAGGTTTTGTAATTACTGATGAAATTGTAGAGTTTGAAATAAAAGAGAATGGTGAAATAGTTAAGGCTGAAATGAAAAACAGACCTATCTATGGAACATTAGAATTTACTAAAACTGATATATCTACAAGTGAGCCACTTCCTAATACAGTTATAGAAATATATACTGAAAATGATGAACTTGTTTTCTCTGGCAAAACAGATGAGAATGGAAAAATTGTCATTGAAGAATTAAGATATGGAAAATACTATATTTTAGAAAAAGAAGCACCAGAGGGCTATATTTTAACAGAAGAAAAAATGGCATTTGAGATATTAGAAGATGGTGAAATAGTTAAAGCAACTATGGTTAATGAAAAAGTAATTGTTGAAGTTCCTAACACAGGCTTAAATGATTATTTTGTATTAGAAATAATATCTGGATTACTAATATTAAGTGGAATAGGAGTGATAATTTATGCTAAAAAGAAAAACAAAAAATAATAATCAAAGAAAGGGTCAACTTTTAATAGTTGGCTCTTTTCTTATAATTATTGGTATTGGAATATTAGGTGGAAAAATAGTTAATAACTATTTAGATAAAAAACAAGAACAGGACTTAATAAAAGATTTTTATGAACAACAAGAAGAATATGTTGTAGATGTTCCTGTTATGGAAGAAGAATTGATAGAGGAAGAAGTTGTAGAACAGGAAGAAATGAAAGAAACAACAACACCGGCTATAAATTATATTGCAGTTATTAAAATACCTAAAATTGGTTTAGAAAAAGGATTAGCAAGTAAAGGTAGTTATTGGAATAATGTTAATAGAAATATTGAGATATTATCTGAATCTGATATGCCAGATGTAGAGAATGGAAATGTTATATTAGCAGGGCATAGTGGTAATAGTGGAGTTTCTTATTTTAGAAAACTTAACAAACTACAAAATGATGATATTGTAAGTATTGTTTACAATGGAAAAGAGTATAAATACAAAATGGTTAATTCTTATGAAATAGAAAAGAATGGTTATGCGCATATTGTTAGAAATGCAGAAAAAAGCACTTTAACCTTAATTACTTGTAAGCATAATACTAATAAACAAATAGTTATTATTTGCGAGTTAGTAGAAGTTATATAGGAGGGATTTAATTGGAAACAAAATATAGTTTAAATCAAATAACTAAAACATTAGAAAAATTATTTGAGGCAGGATTTAATACTGATAAAAAAATCCTTGCTATGAAAATGGAAGATTTAGCAAAACTTCCTAATTTAGCACCTAATGAGCCGTTAATAATAATAGAGTTTAAGAATGCGATTAAGAATAGAGATTTAATTGCTTTTTTAAGTGGTTATAAAGAGAAAGGAAATGATAAATAATATGAAAAAGTTTGATATTGATGTAGATATAAATGGAAGAATTACTTTTGAAGTTGAGGCTAGAAATAAAAATGAGGCAAAAGCAAAAGTAGATGAATTATTGCAAAATACTGCTTTAAAAGAGGCATTAGAAAAATATCAAAATAATATAAGTCTGGAAATGAAAGTAAGAGCAGACAGAAGTTTAGAAAGATAGAAAGAGAGGAAAATTATATGGCACACGCAAAAAGAAAACCGCCAATTAAAATGAAGGCAGATATAAGAGGTTATAATTTTTTAGTTGAAATATTATCTATACACGCCGAAAGAGATAATGAAAAATTATCAAATAAGGCTAGTAAATTAAAAGATAAAATATTAAGGTATAGCGTACCTTTTGAAACAGAGGATAAAGATACTTTAATAGATATAAGATTTTATAATAATGAAGCAGAAGACTTAATAGAAATACTATTTAATAGTATTGATGAATTTGAAGTTAATGCAAATTATTTTGAAGTATTGTTAAAAGTTAGAGAATCAATACAAAAAGAAAACCGCGAAGAATAATAAGTCATAATATAAGAAATGGAGGTGGAATTAGTGGCAGGAAAATTAAGACTTATAACTGATTTGTATGGGCAGACATTAACTGATATTAGTAGAAATCCTAATGAGTGGATGTCATTTTTGGAATGTGCTGCAATGAACTACAAATATTCTTTCAATGATCAAGTTTTAATCTATGCACAAAAACCAAGTGCAGTTGCTTGTGCTGAAATAGGAACTTGGAATGAAAAAGTTGGTAGATGGGTTAATAAAGGCTCAAAAGGCATTGCACTTATATCTTATGAAAACGGCGAATCAACTTTAAAACACGTTTTTGATGTTGCAGATACAAGTAGTAAACTAGGTAAAAGTTTTAGATTATGGTCAGTCACAAAACCTTATGAACAAGATATTATAGAATCTCTTGAAAATAAATATGGCGAATTAGAAAATAAAGAAACATTAGCACAAGCAATTCTCTCTGTTTCTAAAATATTAGCAGAAGATAACTTGCCAGATTATTTGTCTGATTTAATGTTCTACCGTGAAAATAGTTTGTTAGAAGAATTAGATAATTTTAATGTAGAAGTGTTAATGAAAAATGTATTATCTAATAGCATTGCTTTTTCTATGATGAAAAGATGTGGGCTTAATCCTAATAATTATTTTGATGAAAATGATTTTAAAGATATTATGAACTTTAATAGTTATGATACTATGACAAGAATTGGACTTGCAACAAGCCAAATATCTGAAATGGGATTAAGAGATATTTATAGTACAATTAAAAATCTACGAATTGTGGAAATAAATAAAATTCGCACATTTGAAAGAGAAAATCAAAAAGTTTATGATATAGATGAAAGCGAAAGGAGTGGTAATTATGAAAATAACTTACACCAAACAAGGGGATTATCTACTACCAGATTTAATGTTGCCGAGTCAAGAGAAACAAGTTCAAGCGACAGGGAAATACGCAAGAATGAGGTTGAACTTTCTGAAACAAGAGAAGAAATCTCTATACACAACATTGTTGATGAAAGACTTATTGACAGAACACTTGATAGAGATACAACGACAAGCAGAGATGAGAATAGAACAATTAGTTTCTCAAATGAAAGCGAAAGAGAATATAACAGAGGAACTGAAAGTGAAAGACCAAATGACTTGGGTAGGGTTGATGAACAATATACAGAAATCAGCAGAGGAAGTAGTAGCGAACGAATTGATTTACGCTTAAATGTTTATGAAAAGGACGGAAAGCACCGTCCTTATGTTGTAGTTGATGAAAAAGTAAATAGAATATTAAGTACAACACCACATTTAAAAGTATCAAATAGAGAAATAATAGATTATTTTAATAATGAAAAAAATATTGTAAAACGAGGCGAGTTCATTAAAAATGCTTTTAATTTAGACTATACAGGAATTATGCTAAATGAAGAAATGTATGGTTATAAAGCATTTGATAATGGACTTTTATTATGGAAAGGAAATTATCTATCAAGAGATACGGAAACATTTATTAGTTGGGAAGATTTAACATATCATTATGATTCTATGATATTACTTCATCAACTAAATACCAAAATAAAACCTTTACCATCAGTTAGCCAACAATTAACTTTAATAGATGAAAAAGAAAAAAATGAACAAACTGTTGATTTAGTATTTTCACAAGAATTTATTGATAAGTATTTACAAGAAGAACATACCGAAACAAAGTATAGAATATATGAAAAATTCCAAAAGAGTTTATCTAGTCACGATAATGCAGAATATTTAAAAGATTTGTATGGATTAGGTGGTGGTACACATACCATACGAGGCTCTGGTGTAGGATATGAAAGTAGTTCAAAAGGATTAGTGCTATATAGAGGTTATTTTGAAGATAGAGCAGAACGACTTTTGAGATGGAGTGAAGTAGAAAAAAGAATAAATTTCTTAATAAAAGAAGATAGATATTTTAGTCCAAAAGAATTAGCAGGATATGAAACTTGGTTAGAAAAACAAGAACAAGAAAGAGAATTTATTGAAAAAGAAAATGAGTTAGCAACTCAAATAGAATTGAAAACAAATGAAGTTGAAGAAAAAGTTTTAGAATATCAATACCATTTAGGTGATAAGGTTTATATTGGTGCTGATGAATATGAAATATTATCTTTTGATGATGAGTTGGTTAGATTATATGATTATCAATGGCCATTATTTAATAAAGAAATGTCAAGAGATGAATTTGATAGAAAAGTAAAAGAAAATCCTTGTAATGATCATTTATTAAAAGAAACTAGCCCAATAAGCCAGACAACTAGCCTAGAAAGCCAGATAAATGACTCAATAGAAGAATTAGAAAAGCAAGATAATGTATTAGAAACAACTGTTATTGAAACTGAAAATAGTGATATAGAAACACAAATAGGAAGAAGAAAGAAAAGTAGAGTAGAAACTTTTGATATTCATCCAGAAATAAAAAATGCAGATCGTAGTCAATTTAGAATTATAAATGATAATTTAGGAGTTGGAAGTCCACGAGAGAAATTTAATCGTAATGTTGAGGCGATTAAAGTATTAAAAAAATGCGAAGAAGAAAATAGATTTGCAACAACAGAAGAACAACAGGTGTTATCTCAATATGTTGGCTGGGGTGGATTGCCACAAGCATTTGATAATCAAGATAGTTCTTGGAGTAATGAATATTATATTTTAAAAAACTTACTTGATGAAACTGAATATTCACAAGCAAGAGAATCAACATTGACAGCATTTTATACACCACCGGTTGTTATTCGTTCTATGTATAAAGCACTAGAAAATATGGGACTAAAAACCGGTAATATATTAGAGCCTAGTTGTGGTACAGGGAATTTTGTTGGTATGCTACCAGATTCATTAGCAGATTGTAAGTTATATGGTGTAGAATTAGATTCTATTAGTGGTAGAATTGCTAGACAACTATATCAAAAATCTTCTATTGCAGTACAAGGTTATGAAGATACAAACTTGCCTAATAGTTTTTTTGATGTTGCAGTTGGTAATGTTCCTTTTGGTGATTTTAAAGTAATAGATAAAAAATATGATAAGAATAATTTTTTAATTCACGATTACTTTTTTGCAAAAACACTTGATAAAATTAGACCGGGTGGAGTTGTTGCATTTATTACAAGTAAAGGAACATTAGATAAAGAAAATCCAAGTGTTAGAAGATATTTAGCACAAAGAGCAGATTTGTTAGGGGCAATTAGACTACCTAATAATACCTTTAAAGCAAATGCAGGAACAGAAGTCACATCAGATATAATCTTCTTACAAAAAAGAGATTCAATAACTGATATAGAGCCAGATTGGGTATATCTTGATACAAATGAAAACGGAATTAAGATGAATAAATATTTTGTAGATAATCCAGATATGATAATGGGTAATATGGAAATGATTTCTACAAGATTTGGTTATGACTCTGCTTGTATAGCAAATGAAGAACAAGATTTAGAAAGTATGTTAAATGAGGCTATAACTAATATACACGCAGAAGTTCAAGAATATGAAATAGACGATATAGGCGAGGAAGAAGATTTATCTATTCCTGCCGATTTTGAAGTTAAAAACTTTTCATATACAGTTGTTGATGATAAAGTTTATTTTAGAGAAAATAGCCGAATGTATCCACAAGAATTAGCATTAACTACTGAAAGCAGAGTTAAAGGCTTAATTGAGATTAGGGACTGCGTTAGAACTCTTATAGAGTACCAAACAGAGGACTTTCCAGAAGAAGATATAAAATATCAACAAGCGAAGTTAAATCGTTTATATGACGCTTTTACAAAGAAATATGGACTAATAAATAGCAGAGGAAACAACTCTGCTTTTTCTAATGATTCAAGTTATTATTTATTATGTTCATTAGAGATATTAGATGAAAATGGTAATCTTGCAAGAAAAGCAGATATGTTTACTAAAAGAACGATAAGACCTAAAACTCAAATACAAAGTGTTGATACTGCTATTGACGCACTTGTTGTTTCACTATCTGAAAAAGCAAGAGTTGATATAGAATATATGCAAAGTCTATGTGGATTTGATATGGATATAATGCTCAAAGATTTAGAGGGCGAAATATTTAATGTACCAGAATATGGTGAGCCAAATCATTGGGTGACTGCTGATGAATATCTATCTGGAAATGTTAGAGAAAAATTAAAAATTGCAGAAAAGTTTGCAGAAACTGATGATAGATATTTAATAAATGTTAAATATCTAAAAGAAGTTATACCAAAAGATTTGAGTGCTAGTGAAATAAGTGTAAGACTCGGATCTACTTGGATACCACCAGAAGATATAAAAGATTTTATAGATTATCTATTAAATCCATCTTGGCAGAATAGTAGAAATATAAAAGTTCATTATATGAAAAGCACTTCTCAATGGAATATTGAGGGAAAAAATTATGATAAATATAATGTTAAATCATATAACACTTATGGAACAGGTAGAGCAAATGCCTATAAGATAATTGAAGATACACTTAATCTAAAAGATGTAAGAATATTTGATTATTTTGAGGACGCAAATGGTAAGAAAGTCGCAGAATTAAATAAAAAAGAAACTGCAATAGCACAGGCAAAACAAGAGCAAATTAAACTTGCTTTTGATGAGTGGATATGGAAAGACCCAGAAAGACGAGAGAGATTAACAAAGAAATATAATGAAGAATTTAACTCTATTCGTCCACGAGAATATGATGGCTCTCATATAACTTTTGACGGAATAAATCCAGAAATTAAGTTAAGAAAACATCAAGTTAATGCTATTGCAAGAATCCTTTATGGTGGTAATACTTTATTAGCACACGAAGTGGGTGCAGGTAAAACTTTTGAAATGGTTGCAGCAGCAATGGAATCAAAAAGATTAGGATTATGTACGAAATCATTATTTGTTGTACCTAATCACATAGTAGAGCAGTTTGGTCAAGAGTTTTTACAACTATATCCTAGTGCTAATATTTTGGTCACTACAAAGAAAGATTTTGAAACTGCAAATCGTAAAAAGTTTTGTTCTCGTATAGCAACAGGCGAGTATGACGCAGTAATAATATCACATTCACAATTTGAAAAAATACCAATGTCTGCTGAAAGACAACGTGCTTTAATTCAAAAAGAAATTGATGAAATAACATTTGGTATTCAAGATTTAAAAAACAATAATGGTGAAAGATTTTCTATAAAACAATTAGAAAAAACTAAAAAAAGTTTAGAGGCTAAACTTGCAAAGTTAAATGATACTAGCCGAAAAGATGATGTAATAACATTTGAAGAACTTGGTGTAGATAGAATTTTTGTTGATGAGGCT
>JAFTMY010000094.1 GCA_017452165.1 Clostridia bacterium
ATGATGACGACGATGACGACTACGACGATGACGATGTTGAAGAAGAATCAGAAGATGATTTCTTTGGTATGATGAATACTCTCCTTAGCATGAAACCAAGAAATGTGCAAAAAGAAGAAAAGGGTGAAATATCTGATGATGGTGAATTTGTAATAAAAACAATTGGCGACGAAAAGATATTGAAAAAATGCAAGAGCAATGAAAAAGAAGTTGTAATCCCTGATGGCGTAACAAAGATTGAAAAATTGGCTAATGGAATGTGTGGATTTTGTGAAAGTGTCTTTGCAGGTTGCAAAAATTTAACAAAAGTAACAATTCCAAGCAGTGTAAAATATATTAGTGAAAAAGCATTTGAAAACTGTGAAAATTTAGAAGAAATAGTTATTCCAGGCAGTGTAAAAGAGATTGGAGAAGATGCTTTTGCATATTGTAGAAAATTAAAAAATGTTGTTGTGTCAGAAGGTGTTAAAAAGATTGGAAAGAGAGCATTTAGTAATTGTAGTAATTTAACAACTGTTACTCTCCCTAGCACCATAAAGAAGATAAGGGATAGAACTTTTGAGCATTGCGAAAAATTATCAAGCATTGTAATTCCAAGTGGTGTAACTAAAATTTGTGGGTATGCTTTCGCTTGCTGTAATAAATTATCAAATGTTGAAATCTTAGGTAATCTAAAAAAGATAGGTGAAGCAGTTTTTGTAGGTTGCGAGAATTTATCAAGTATTGTAATTTCAAATGGTGTAAAAATAATTGGCGAGAGAGCATTTGAAAGATGTTTAAAATTAAAAGAAATCGTAATTCCAAGCAGTGTAACTGAGATTGGAAAAGGAGCATTTTCAAATTGTGAAAAATTAACAAATGTAAAATTATCAGATGACTTAGAAATTATTGGCGAAGAAGCATTTAGTAATTGTAATAATTTACAAAGTATTACACTTCCAAATAGTTTAAAAGAAATTGGAAATAATGCGTTTAGAGATTGTGAGAAAATTTTAGAAATTGTAATTCCAAAAGGTGTGAAAGTAATCGGAGATGGTGCTTTTGAAAGATGCGAAAAGTTAAAATCCGTTGTAATTTCTGAGGGTGTTGAAGTAATCGGAGATAATGCTTTTGAAAGATGTGAAAATTTAACAAATATTGTAATTCCAAGCACAATAACTGAAATTGGCAAGAATGCTTTTAATCAATGTGAAAAGTTAAAGAGCATTGTAATTCCAGATGGAGTAACTGAGATTAGAAAGTATACATTTGAAAGTTGTTCTAATTTAACAAGTGTAGTTATTCCAAAGAATTTAACAAGTATTGGCGAATGGGCATTTGGAAGATGTGAAAACTTAACTGAGTTTGAAATTCCAAGCACAGTAAGTGAAATAGGAAATCATGCATTTTATGAGTGTAAAAAGTTTAAAAATATAGTAATTCCAAATGGAGTAACTGAAATTTATAAATCAACATTTCATTTTTGCGAAGGTTTAACAAATATCGTAATTCCAAACACAGTAACAAGTATTGGAGATTGGGCGTTTTGTGCTTGTTCAAATTTAACAAGTGTAGTTATTCAAAGAAATGTAACTGGTATTGGCGAAAGTGCATTTAGTTGGTGTTCAAATTTAACAAGCATTGTTATTCCAAACACAGTAACAAGTATTGGTAAAAACGCATTTATGAATTGTAAAAAAGTTGTTTTTAAAGTTGAGAGTGGAAGTTATGCTGAATCTTATGCAAAAGAAAATAAATTAAATTATACAATTAATGATGTAGAAGATGTTGCATATTTAGAAAATGAAAACACTAGTCAAGAAGACGAAGAATTAGACGAATTAATTTCAGACTTATTAGAAAGTATTAATGATGAAGAAAATGAAGATTTTGATAACAGCACTAGTGAAGATGTAAATGAAGACATAGAAGACGACTTTGATAATGACGAAGACTACGATGACGAAGACTATGACGAAGATTATGACGACGAAGACTATGACGAAGATTATGACGAAGACGAAGAAGATGAAGAAGATGAAGAAGATGAAGAAGATGACGATGACAATAAAGAAAGTGGAGACTTTGTAATTGTTAATAGAGTTTTAACAAAATGTAAAAGCAAAGAAAAGGAAATAGTTATTCCTGAGGGTGTAATTAGAATTGATGGCGATGGAGATAGTGTTTTTGCAAGATGCAAAAATTTAACTAGTATTGTAATTCCTAGTAGTGTAAAAGAGATTTCTAATAACGCATTTTCTTATTGTAAAAAATTAACAAGTGTTGTAATTCAAAATGGTGTAAAAGTAATTGGAAAGAGTGCATTTGAAAATTGTGAAAAATTAAAAACCATTGTTATTCCAAATTCTGTAATAAAGATTGGTGGTTCGGCATTTAATTATTGTGAAAATTTAAAAACCATTGTTATTCCAGGTAGTGTTAAAATTGTAGAAGATAATTTATTTTCTAGTTGCGAAAAATTAAAAAGTGTTGTTTTCCAAGATGGCATTGAAAAGATAGAGAACTATGTGTTTAGCAGTTGTGATAATTTAGAAAGTGTTATTATTCCTGACACTGTAACTAAAATTGGTAAAAATGTATTTTGTTTTTGCAAAAATTTAAAAAATGTAAAATTACCTAATAATTTAAAAGAGATAAGTTCATATTTATTTGAAGGTTGCGAAAATTTAGAAAGCATTGTTATTCCAAGCAGTGTAAAGAAGATTGATTCAAACGCATTTCAGTATTGTAAGAATTTGGCAAATGTTGAAATTCCTAATAGTGTAGATGAAATTGGCGATTATGCTTTTAGTTCTTGCTATAAACTAAAAGATATTGTAATTCCAAGTAGCGTTAAAAAATTAGGCAAATCAGCATTTGAAACTTGCACTGAGTTAGAAAGTGTTGAAATTTTAAATGGCATAACAATAATTAACGAAAAGACTTTTAATTGTTGTCGAAAGTTAAAAAAGGTTATTATTCCAAGCAGTGTAACTGAAATTGATGAAGACGCATTTTTAAATTGTAAAAAGTTATCTTTAAAAGTTAAAAGTGGAAGTTTTGCTGAAGAATTTGCAAAAGAAAATGAAATAAATCTTACTGACAAAAATTTTGAAGACTTTTTAAATGACGACGAAGACGACGATGATGGAGATGACGACGATGATGACTATGATGACGACGATGATGGCGATGATGACGAAGTATATAACAGCCCTGGTTCATTTTTCAGTATGATGAATAGTCTCTTTGGTGGAAATCAAGATATTGAAGATGACGGAGAATTTGTTATCGAAAACAGGGGCAGTGAAAAGATTTTAATAAAATACAAAGGCGAAAATACAGATATAGTTATTCCTGATGGCGTTACTAAAATAGATGAATGGTTGTTTAATGAAAATGAAGAGATAACAAGTGTTGTAATTCCAAGCAGTGTAACTGAAATTATGAATGGGGCATTTGAAAATTGTAAAAATTTAGAAACTGTAAAGTTGTCAGAAGGTTTAATCAAGATAGGCAGTTATGCTTTTCAATATTGTAATAAATTGACAAATGTAGAAATTCCAAGCACAGTTACTGAAATTAATGATGCTTTTTGTGGTTGTGGTGTAACAAGTTTTGTTATTCCTGAGGGGGTTGAAAAAATATCAGACCACGCATTTGGATATTGTGAAAATTTAGAAAAAATTGTTATTCCTGAGGGTGTAACTGAAATTGGAGAGTTTGCATTTAGTGGTTGCGAAAAACTTAAAGAAATAAAACTTCCTAGCACTTTAACTGATATAAAAGAAGGTGCATTTAATAAGTGCAGTAGTTTAACAAAAATAAATCTTCCAAGCAGTTTAACATTTATTGATTCAAGAGCGTTTGATAGTTGTGAAAACTTAAAAAGTGTTGTTATTCCTAGTGGTGTAACTGAGATAAATGAAGATTCTTTTAAATGGTGTAAATACTTAGAGAGCCTTGTAATTCCAAGCAGTGTAACTGATATTTATGATAATTTTAATGGCTGTAAAAAGTTAGTCTTAAAAGTAGAGAGTGGATCTTATGCAGAAACTTATGCAAAACAAAAGCGTTTAAAATATGAAATTTTTGATGGTAAATATGATGACGATAATGTAAGTGAAGATACTGATAATGAAGATGACAATACTCCAAATGATGATATTGTGATTAATAATGATAAAACAAAATACGAAAGTAATGATACTCAAAGCAAAAACAATGAAACTGAAAATAGTGAGAAAAAAAAGAGTGAAGAAGTTTTTGAAGCGTTCCAGTCAGAACAAGATGGCGATGATGTAGTATTTAAGAAATATATTGGTTATGGAAAAAATATTGTAATCCCAAATAATTTTACAAAAATAGAAGGCACTGTTTATCAAGGTGAAGAACGACCTATTTTAGAAAGTGTGTTTGATGGTTTTGAAGACAATATTGAAAGTGTAGTTATTCCAAATACTGTAAGAGAAATTGGTGTGGCATCGTTTATTTATTGTAATAACTTAAAAAGTGTTGTAATTCCTGAGGGTGTTACTACCATTGGTCCACTTGCATTTTGTGCTTGCACAAGTTTAACTCATATAAAACTTCCAAATAGTTTAAGAGAACTTTCTCATAGTGTTTTCAATAACTGTGAAAAATTAGAAAGCATTGTAATTCCAAAAGGTATAACTATGCTTGACGATTACACTTTTAATTTCTGTGATAGTTTAAAAAGTGCAGTAGTTCCAAGCACAGTAAAAGAACTTGGTGATGATGTATTTGGAAATTGCCCAAATGTTGTTTTAAAAGTTGAGAGTAGAAGTGCGGCTTATTATTATGCTCTTGAAAATGGATTAGATTTTGAAATTATAGACCCAGATGATTATTATGATGATAATTCTTACTCAAATAATAGTAGTTATGGCAATGAAGAAAAAGAAACTATCTATGAAGATGACGATGTTCGAATTTCTATGAAAGTTACATCTAATTTTAGTGATGACGACGATGATGATGACGATGATGACTACTATTATGATGAAGATGACCTTGTTTATTCAATCTATGGAGATTATAAAATAGGCAGAGTTGATGATAAGATTGTTTTAGTAGAATATAATGGCTATGATAGAGATGTTGCAATTCCAAGTGGTGTAACTATAATTGGTGAAGATGCTTTTAGAGATTGCGAAAGTATTGTAAACGTTGTAATTCCTAATACTGTTAAATGCATAGATGAAAGAGCATTTAGAAATTGTCCTAATTTAGAAAGTGTTTCAATTCCTGATAGCGTTACTTTGATTGAGGATTATGTTTTTGCAGAATGCACAAAATTAAGAAACATAAAACTTCCAAGAAGCATAAAAGAGTTAAGTGATTCGGTTTTCTCGGGTTGTTATTCATTAACAGAAATGGTAATTCCTAATGGTGTAAAAAAACTTGATTGGTATGCACTTGAGGCTTGTGTAAATTTAAGAAGTGTTGTAATTCCTAATACTGTAAAAAATATTAGTGATGCAGCATTTAGAAATTGTTTAAGTTTAACAGAAGTGGTTATTCCAAGTAGTGTTGAAAGATTAGGCGAGTATGCTTTCCAATTTTGTGAGAGTTTAAAATCACTTGTTGTTCCAAGCAGTGTAACTGTAATTGAAGAAGGTGTTTTTGATGGTTGCGACTCCTTAACATTAAAGGTTGTTCGTGGTTCTTACGCTCATGCTTATGCAAAAGAAAATTACATTAATTATGAATTTATTTAATAACAAATTTGATAAAATAAAAGGTTGATTATTTTCTAATTTTATTAAAAAGTGAAAAATAATCTTATCTAAAATAAAAATGAAGAGAACCCTAAATGTTGTTTACCTTTGGGGTTCTCTCCCACTAAAATAATCATTTATAGAAATTTAAAATTAAGAATAAATTGTTTCAATTTTTATGATTATTATTTTGTCGTAAACTTAATAATCATTAAATTAAATAAATTTTCTAAGTAAAAATCAAAAGATGTAAATAAAAAAGGAGAAAAGAAATGAAGAGATTAAAATCATTAATGTTATTACTTGTGCTTATTCCATGTATGTTGCTTTTTACTGCCTGCGGTGGTAATGATAAAAATAACAATGTGAATAATAATGGTAATAATAACGGAAATAATGGTGGTGGAAATCCATCATTAAATTATACTGTAACATTTATGGTTAATGATACAGTTTATGATACTAAGCAAGTATCAAGTGGTGGCAAGGTAGAAAACCCAACCACCGACCCAACACAAAATGATAAGATATTTGTTGGTTGGTATAATGGAGAAACTGCTTGGAATTTTGCTAGTGATGTTGTAACAAAAGACATAACTTTAACAGCAAAATTTTTAGGTGAATTTGACGAAGATAATTTTAAGGTTATTGCAACAAAAGAGCAATTAATTGCTTATGCATCAAATGTTGAAAACTATGAAGTAAACGCAAGACTATACGCTGACATTGACCTTGGTGGTATGGAGTGGACTCCTATCGGAGATATGGATAATGGTGAATTTTATATGGCAATATTTGATGGAAATGGACATACGATTTCAAACTATACAATTACAAAAGAAGTAAAAGTAGATGAAGAAAATTTAACAGTTGGATTTTTTACAGCATTAGATGATGGTGCAATTGTTCACAATTTACATTTAAAAAATTATACTATTAATGTTAATGATAATGTAGAAGAAGAAACAGAATATGAAATGGTTTGCATTGGTGGTTTAGTTGCTGGTAATTTTGAAAATACTGAAATTGCAAACTGTTCAGCAGAAGGCATTATTAATTTAACTTTATCAAAAAATGAATTTTATGAAGGATTTGTGATTGGTGGACTTATTGGCTTCATAGTTGAAGCAAATATAAATAATTGTTATTCAAATAATAATATTAATGTAGAAGTTGAAGATGTAGAGAGTGATAGTGTTGTTGTTGGTGGACTTGTTGGTGATTTTGAATCAGCAACAATTGCAAACTGCTATTCAATGGGTGATATAAATGTGAAAAATTGTCCTGGTGCTTGTGTTGGTGGTTTCGCTGGTAGATTAACTTATAACTCATATGCTGATAATTGTTATTCAACTTGTAATGTAAAAGTAGATTCTGAAAATGTTGAGTATGAAACTCTTGGCGTTGGTGGTTTTGTTGGTGGTGTTTCTTATTCAGTTTTAAATAACTGCTACTATGCCGGCGATATTGAAGTTAGTTTAAATTCTTCGTTAGAGGAATCTGAGGCTTATCTTGGTAAGTTTGCTGGTCATTATATTGATAATTTAATGAAAAATTGTTTTGCTTGTAATGGTCAACAATTTGTTGTTAAAAATTCAACAGAATATGAACTTTGCGAAGAAGAATCAAAGGCTGGTATGCAAGCAATTTTGGCATCAGTTGTAGAAAATTGGGACAGCACTATTTGGAATATATATTCTGATAAAAACCCAACACTCAAAAAGGACAATGCAAAAGTTATTGATATTAATAGCAAAGAAGATTTATTAAAACTCAGTGGAAAAACACTTTATTTCAAAGAAATAAAATTAAATATTGATATTAACCTTGATGGCGAAGACTTTGAATCATTAACACTCATTGGTTCAACATTTAATGGAAATGGTTATAATATTTTAAATATAAAAATTGTAGAAGAAACTGAAGATGATAAAGTTCCTGAAATTGAAACTTTTGATTCAGTTGCTGATGTTGGACAAGTTGCAAGACCATCAATAAATGAAGACAAACCTAAAACAGATTTAGGATTTATTGGAAAGGCTGTAAATTCAAAAATAAGTAACCTTGCAATAGAAAATATTTATATTGATTTTGAATATAATAGAGGTTTTACTTCTAGTTCTGATGATGTTAATGTTGGGGGTTTAGTTGCAAATTTAGTTAATTCAACAATTTCAAATTGCTATTCTACTGGAAGTGTTAAAGCAACAGGACTTGCTCAAGGAGATTCACCTAGTGTTGGAGGCTTAGTAGGTTATTCAAGTTCTTCAACAATAGAAAATTGTTATTCAACAGCAGTGGTAGAATCAGCAAGTATGTTTGATGGTTATTCATATGCAGGTGGTTTGGTTGGTTATTCAAGTGAAACAACTATAAAAAATTGTTTTGCAACTGGTAATGTAACCGCTATTGCAGAAAAAGGTTATATGAGTTCTTATTCTTATGTTGGTGGGTTAGTTGGTTGCTTAAATTCTTCTTCAAAAGTTGAAAATTGTTATAAAAACAGCGAACAAGTTATAACAGGAACTGGTATTTCTAATCAAATTTGCGAAGCAGGCACAAGCGCTGATATGCAAACAATTTGGAACTTTGTAAAAACAAATTGGGATAAAGAAGTTTGGAACTTATACACTGATAAAAATCCAAATTTAAAATAATAAACAGCAATTTATTATAAAAATTTTATAAAAGTGATTATTTTAATAAACAATTATATAAATAAAAATACAATATTAATAAAAAATCAGTATAACTCATAACTTAGTGATTATACTGATTTTTTTATTTAGTTATTAATGATTTTATATTAATTTGATTAAATGTTAAATAAAAAATAAAAATTTATTTACCCCCTTGTTATTTGTTTTGTTTTATTATATAATATATAATAAATAAATATATACAATGAATACCAAGAGGTTGTATTTTAATGATTATAGAAAAAAGTGTTTTAAAAAAAGTTGAAGAAAGCGATATAGTAAATGGAACAGTTGTAATCCCTAATAAAGTTAGGGTAATTGGTGACGAGGCTTTTGCTAACTGCGGTAAACTTAAAAAAATTGAAATTCCTAATACTGTAAATGCTATTGGCAAAAAGGCTTTTGCTAGTTGCACAAAACTTAGATCAGTTAAACTTCCAAATAATTTAAAAGAAATCCAAGATGAGACTTTTAAAAATTGTTCAATGCTTTTTAGTATTGATATTCCTGATACTGTAAAAAGTATAGGAACAGAAGCGTTTGCTGAATGTAGTTTTTTAGGTAAGGTAAAACTTAGTTCAAACTTAGAGAATATTGAAAGTAAGGCTTTCTATAAATGTTTAATTCTACCTAAGATTAATTTACCAAATAGTTTGAAAAAAATTGGTAATGGAGCATTTTATTATTGTAATAATCTTAGAAGTATAGATATTCCACCACAAATTACAAGGATTCCTAGTGATGCTTTTCGTTATTGCGATAAATTGAAAAAGGTTACTATTCCTGAAGGTGTTACTGAAATTGGTGACAATGCATTTTTCCTTTGCACTGTTTTAAATCATGTAACGCTTCCTGAATCTTTAAAGGAAATAGGTAGAGGCTCTTTTAAGGATTGTAAAAAACTAACTGAAATATCTATTCCGAAAAAAGTTGAGAGAATTGGTGCAGAAGCATTTGATGATTGTTATTCTCTTAGCAGAGTTACACTATCTGAGGGGCTTAAATTTATTGGAGATGAGGCTTTTGCAGGTTGTTATTGGCTTAAAAATATTCATTTACCAAATAGTTTAGAAAATATAGGAGATGGTGTTTTCTATTTTTGCACTGATTTAAGAAGTATTCGTTTTCCAGAAAATATAAAAACTATTCCTAAAAGAATGTTTCATTACTGCACAGGTTTAAAAGAAATAACTATTCCTGAGGGTGTTACAAAAATAGACTCTAGAGCATTTCTTCAATGTAAAAGATTGAAAAAAGTTAATCTTCCTAACACTTTAGAGGAAATTGATTTAAAAGCGTTTGAACAATGTGGTTTTTCTAATATTGTATTACCATCATCATTAAAAACTATTGGTGATTCAGCATTTTTAAGTTGTTCTAATTTAAATAATTTAACTATTCCTGAAGGTGTAGAAACATTAAATGCAAATATAGTAATGGATTGTAAAAAAATAAAATCTTTAACTATTCCTAATACAGTAAAAAAATTTAAAAATCCAAATGAGTCATACTTTACTTTTGTTGAAAATACAGATAATGGTTTTATTGTTTCAGGTAAAGAAACTGAAAATACAGTTCCTATGAAAGATATTAATGTTTCAGTTCCTTTATTTTTCAAACTTAAAGATAAGAATCCAGAATTTATAAGAGAACAAAAAAATGATTTGATTTGTGATTTTTATGAAACATTTATTCCGAATTTAACTGATGCTCAACTAGATGAGTTTATGCAAAATCATAATTTTACATTTTTTAAGCAAATTATGAAACAAAAACCAGCACCTGGTTATATCGACCATTTTAATAAAGATGCATTTTATACAGGTTTTTATAATCTTGGTGGATTAAAACCAATAGAAACATTTAAAGGTGGTAAAAGAATAGACTATGCACAAAAAGTTACAGGTAAACTTTTAGAGTTTATTCAAAATGATGATTGGCGTCCATATGAAAAATTATCTAAAGCATTTGATGGAATGAATATTGAAGGATTTAAAAGAGATTATACAGATTTCTTTATTTCAAATATACCTGATATTATGAGAGAGGTTAGATATAACGAAGAATTTGTCTCAAGGTCATATAATGAATTTGAAGAAATCCAAGCAACAAACACAAATGACCATGGAAGTCAAAGACAATTAAAACCAACAATGGAAAAGTTTAAGAGTTACTTTAAAGAATCATCATTTAGAAACGTAACTCCAGAGACAAAGCCAATTGCTGATATGATTGCTCCTTACTTTGATACTCAAAAAGATTTTGTTAACGCAGTTAATATTATGAATGAGTTTAAAGAAAAAAATGTTTCTGAAAATATTTTATCAACTCCACTATATGAAGAAAAACCTTTTGAAAATATTGATAAAATGGCTGAAGGCATTGAAGAGTTGCAAACCTCAGCTCTTAGAAATATGACACAAGCCGCAACAGATCAGTTTACTTATGAGTGGCTTGCAAAAAATGACCCAACTAACCTTATTTTAGGAAAACTTTGTTCTTGTTGTGCTCACTTGCGTGGTGCAGGTTATGGTATTATGCATGCAAGTATTGTTCATCCAAATGTTCAAAATCTTGTTGTTAGAGATGATGATGGAAGAATTTTTGCAAAATCAACTTTATATATAAATCCAGATGAACAATTTGGTGTTCTTAATAACTTTGAAGTTAATAATGGCTCATTTGGAGATTATAAAGAAAAAGCGTATATTCATTTTATGAAAGGTATCAAAGATTTTGCAGAGCAGTATAATAAAGAGCACCCAGATAAACCTTTAAAACAAATAAACGTTGGTGGAAACTTAAACGATTTAATGACATTTGTAAAGAAATATAATAAAGAAGCACCTGAACTTTTAAAGGCTCTTAATTATTCAACTTACGGAACTGATGAACATAGATATGCTGGAGATAGTTATAAAGAACAATATGTTGTTTGGGAAAATGAAAATCTTTTAAACGAAAAAGAAAATAAAACAGAAAACGTAGAAGTTGAAAAAGAAAATTAATTTTATAAAAAATATATAAAACTGTATTTTTTAGTAATAAATTTAACAAAATCTACAATTTATTATATTTTTATAATAAATGTAATATAAAAATTATAAACAAGGAGGACTTTGTTTTGGATAATTCAACTAAAAAAGAAGAAAAGAAAGAAAATGTTTATAAAGATAGAGAATTAAGAAGACTAAATGCAATCTCTGAAAAAATTGAAGATTTAGCAAAAAGTTTAGAGAGTATTTCTGATGAAGAATTACTTGATAAAACTTTTGAATTTAAAAGAAGAATCGGTATGGGCGAAAAGGTTTATGATATGTTACCTGAGGCTTTTGCTGTTGCATCTGAGGCTATTCATAGAAAATGTGGTTTTAAACCACATCGTGTGCAACTTATGGGTGCTATCTCAATTTTTGAGGGAACTGGTGTTGAAATGAAAACTGGTGAAGGTAAAACAATCACTGGTATTCTTCCAGCGTATTTAAATGCTCTCACTGGTGAGCCTGTTCATATTATGACTTCTAACGATTATCTTGCAAGTCGTGATGCTGAGACTGTTTCGCCTGTTTTTGAATTTCTTGGTATGAAGGTTGGTTCAATTAATTCAAGTTTAAGTAGAGATGAAAAAAGAAATGCTTATAACTCTGATGTTGTTTATGGAACAACTGCAAATTTTGGTTTCGACTTTTTAAGAGATAACTTAGTTTTAAAATCAGAAGATAAGTTTACTAGAGGTCTTGGTTTTGCAATTATCGACGAGGCAGATAGTTTGCTTTTAGACCAAGCAAGAACTCCGCTTATTTTATCTGATAGTGCAGAAATTTCTATGGAAGAAAGTAAACTATATATTCTTGCATCTAAGTTTGCTGAGACTCTTACTTTAGAAGATGTTGATGTTGATGATGATAGAAAAGTTGCAGTTTTAAAAGATGTAGGTCTTGATAAAGCAGAGAAATTTTTTGGTGCAGACTTCAATGAACTCTTTGATAAGTATTTATTCTATATTAACAATGCTGTAAATGCTAAGTTTGCAATTGAAAAAGATGTAGATTATATTGTAAGAGGCGATAAGGTTGTTTTAGTAGATAGAAATACAGGTAGACCTCTTCCAACTCATAGATTTTCAGAAGGATTACATCAAGCAATTGAGGCGAAAGAAGGTGTTAAGATTAGCCCAGAATCTAAAGTTCTCGGTAAAATTACTATTCAAAATTATTTAAGAAAGTATAATAGAATTTCAGGTATGTCAGGAACTATCAAAACTTGCGAAGAAGAGTTAAGAGGAATTTATGGTCTTGACGTTGTGCAAATTCCAACTAACAAGCCTGTAATGCGTAAAGACGATACAAACATTTACTCTTTTGCTTGGGAAAAATATGATGCAATTATTAAAAATGTTCTTGAAACAAATAAGACAGGTCAACCTGTTTTAATTGGAACTGTAAGTATTGAAGAATCTGAAATGATTAAAGAAATGCTTGATAAAATTGGCATACATAGTAATATTTTAAATGCAAAAAATTTAAGTGAAGAAGCAAAAATTGTGGCAAACGCAGGTAGACTTGGCTCTGTTACTATTGCAACTGATATGGCAGGTCGTGGAACTGATATCAAACTTGGCGGAAATGCTGATGTTTTATATGAAATTGTTAATCGTGCAGGACTTAAATTAACTTATGAAGATATTAAGAGAGATACAAAAGAGAATCGTGAAAAGGTTATAGCATTAGGTGGTCTTAAAGTAATTGGTTCGTCTCTTCATAACTTAGTTAGAGTTGATGGACAACTTAGAGGTAGAGCAGGAAGACAAGGTGAAGTTGGTGAAAGTGTATTTTATACTAGCGTTGATGATGATATTTTCGCAGATAAGTCACCAGAATATAAGGCTGCACTTAGAGCAGAAATTATGAGGAGTATGGGACCTAATGGTGATAGGGCTAAGGAAAGAATTTTGCGTGAAATTGATAAAATTCAAGCAATTAATGAATCTGTTGATTTTGCAGCAAGAAAGAGTATGATTACATATGATAAAGAACCAAGTACTCAGTATGATGAATTTTATAAACTCAGAAATGAAGTTTTAGAATCAAATGATATTAGTGTTATTATTTCTAATGGTGCAGATTATTTGGCTGAAAGAGTTATTGATTGTGCACTTAACTCTTCAACTGATGCAGATTATAAAAATGAAAATTACTCAAGATATAAAGCTGTTTTTGAGAGATTTGATTTAGGTGATGTAAGATTTGAAAACTTAAAAAGTTCAAAGAGAAAAGAACTTATTGAAAAATTATCAGAAAAGATTTATAAGAGTTTTCCACAAGGTGTTGTTAATGGAACAGCGAAAACAACAATTCTTAAAACTATGGACGAAGCATTTATTGAGCATTTAAGTAATATAGATATGCTTAAAAGAGATTCAGGACTAGGTTCGTTTGGTGAAAGCAATCCACTTCTTAATTTTGAAGAAAGAGCGCATACAATGTATAACGAAATGATAGATAGTATACTTCCAGAAGCGGTTATGGAACTTGTAGAGAAAACTCCAAGACAATTCAGTTTTGGCAAATTCAACGTCCCAACAAATTATAGACAAAATGGTTAATTAAGATATAAGAATTAAAAAACTATAAAAAAGAGAAAGAAAATAGAATTACATTTATCTTTCTCTTTTTTATAATCATTAATTTTTTAATTAGGTTGATTTTTGACATTATTTTCTCTTTTTTATAAAATAATTAATTTCTATTGATGTTTTTATATTAAGGTATTATACTTAAAGAAGTAAAAAGTTTGTTTATTTATATATTATATGAACTTTTTAAAATTTTACAAAAGGAGAAAATTATATGAGAAAAAGAATATTATCTTTATTTTTAGGCTTGTTTTTTTGCTTTATGCTAGTTGGATGTAAAAAACCACAAGCAAATGCTATTGATACAAAATTGACTAGATATATTATTGATGAAACAATAACTCCTATGGAGCCAGAACTTATTTACAAGTATTCACAAGAACAATACATTTCATATACTTATTATTTAGGAAGAGTTAAAGATGTTCCTTTATCTTATGATGCTTCATCATATTATAATGGTTTAAGTGATATTATTATAACTTATGGGGAATCAAGTGTTACAGAGAATTCTATAAGTGAAAGTGAAACAAATTGTTTAACTAACACAACTTCAAAGTTAGAAATAGATACTTGGTCTAGTAGTTTAGATATTAAAATAGATATAGGAGGAGGTTCAGAAAAAGGAAATATATTAAAAAAATTATTTAATGTTAATTTTGAATTTGTTGGATCGCATCAACATAATGGAGGAGTAGAAACAACTACAACAGAAGAAAGGAGTTATAGTAATTCTTATTCAACTATCAATTCATTTATTAATGAAAAATCAACAACAAGACAATATGTAATTAATTCCAACTACGAAGCAAATAAATATTATCGTGTAACATTATTTGGTAATTGTGATATTTATATCCATTGTGTTTATGATTCTGATAAAAAAGAATTATATATGGAATACGAACAATGTCCAATAATAAAATCATTAAATTATTATATTGATGTAAGTGATAACAATGATTTTTCTTGCACAAAATCATCTCAGGAAAAATTAGGTTTTGATTCGTCAATTTTATTAGAGAGTGATATCTTTAATTATAGTAAAGAACCAAATGATTCAATTAAAGAAAATATACAAAATTTATATTCTAAATCACAGTCCAGTTCATTAAGTTCATCAAAATATGGTGCAGGTTGTTCTGATGAGATAATAGATAAATTAGAGTTAAATGATTATAGTGAATATTTTAAAAATAATTACTTGTTTTGTTTTTATATTAAATTAGAAGCAAATAGCGATGGAAATGGACAAGTTGGTGTTTATTTATATGACAATATAAAAGATAAATCTTCTAAATTAGAATATTATGATGCTAAAACAAATGGTTTAATAGAAGGTGCAAAAATTAAAGTTGATTCACAAAAGAAGGAATATATTGTTCGTTTTTATATAAAAGGAGATAATATTAAGAATACTATGTATTTATATTATTCAAAAGAAAACGATAAAAAATGTTATAAACATAGTATAAATGTTGATTTAATTATTGTGGAAGAAAAAACTATAAATACAGAATTTTATAAAAATGATGATAAATACGAAATTAAACAAAATGGTTATTTTGGATTAGAGTATAGATCTTATGATACATTAGATTTAAGTAGTTATCAAGATAAAATAGATAGTAAATATTTATTTAACTTTAATATATCAATTAATCTTAATGAAAAAAATGATGGTTATCAAGAAATATATCTTTATAATGAATATAATCAAACAAGTAAAGAAAAAAATCAAAATCAAGCAATTGAACTTGGCTTAATAGATGAAATGATAATTGAGCATAACCCAGGAAAAACAGATAAAAATGCAGAAGATTACAATTTTAATTGGTCAATAACAGGGGATAAAATTATTGATAAAAATAAACTTTATATTAGATATGATGCATATGGAAATGATAATGATACTTGGGAAAGAAACAGTATTAATATAGAACTAAGAATTTATCAAATTAATGTGCCTAATTACTACTATGATGATTATTGTGAAAATGATAACAAAGTTCAATATATTATTATGAGTGAATAAAAATCAAAAAGAGATAACTAAAATTATCTCTTTTTGTATGTTATAAAATTATTTAATTATAAAGTTATTTATATAAAACTTAAAGATGATATGCATAAAATTTTTAAAATAAAAAAAATAAATTATCATTATTTTTAGTCTTCTAAAATAATATCATATTATAATTATTAAAATAAAGGATTTTATTTTAAAAAAATGTTAAAATGTATTTTATTGTTATTTTTATAATAAAAAACACATTAAGACGAATTTTTAAATAAGCCTAAAAGTTTGATAACTTATGAGGTTTTATTCATTTCTTAATGTGTTATTATCATATAAAATATTGTAGTTCAGGATACATAGTGGAGCAGGCGAACGAGAAATGGTCTTTTTTTACGTAAGAATTATTGTAGTTCAGGGCCGTCGTTTTCCCAAACAATATATTGGTTATATTCGCTGTCGCCGTTATAGTTTTTGTTTTCTTTTCCATAAACTAAACCATAGTTTAAACTTTTAAGGAGTTTATTTGTTGGGTAACACTGAGTGTAGATTTGTGATTGAAGGTCGTTAAAATGCATACCCACATTGATTTGTTTAAGTGGCTTTTTAGGATTTTCTTTATTATATTCTCTAGCGAATTTGTTTACACCTAAGATATATTTTTCATAAATTTTTTGTTTATCGCTGTCTTTTATATCTTCTTTTATTTCAACATTATTAAATACTCCATATTGTTCATCTGGGTTGATAAACAAGGTTGATTTTGCAATAATATCTCCATTTTTATCTCTAATAACCATTGTTTGGACATTAGGGTCAACAATGCTCGCTCTCATAATTCCATATCCACTGCCGTCTAAATGAGTGCAACAAGAACATAGTTTTCCGAGTATAAAGTTTTCTGGATCATTTTTTTCAAGCCAATCATAAGTGAATTCTTTTTTAGCAAGTTCTGTTAAAATTGAAAGGGTTTGTCCTTCAGAATCTAAGATATTCTTACTATAATTTTCAATTTGTGTAAAAACATCTTCTTCTTTTAAATGATGATTTAAAATGTTGTTTGGTGTATTTTTCTCTTGTTTTTCTGCTAAAATTTTTACAGCATCTTCAAATAGTTCTTGCTCTAAAAAGTATGGCGAAATAGTATCAGCGATAGATTTTGTTTCAGGTGTAATTCCTTTAAATCTATTATTATCAAAGAATTTTGAGAACCTCTCAACAGTAGGTTTGAGTCTTGATTGATTACCATGATTTCTTGTATGAGTTTTTTGAACATTGTCAAATTCGTTATAACATCTTGTTATAAAACCATTATGTTCTCTTTCTTCTTGAATAATCTCATTAAAGTTATTTAAGAAAAAGTCTGTGAATTCTCTATTGAAACCATCAGTGTTCATTGTTAAAAGTTCAAAAGAATTAAGTTCTGAAAGAGTTGTTTCACCTTTTTTAATTTTTTCTTGAATTAAACCTATTACTTTTTGAGCATAGTCGATATTTTTGCCATTATCGTTAATAGGAGTGCTCATACCACCAAGATTATAGAGTAATTTATAAATATTTGTTGGGTCTTCTAATTCTTTAAAATTTAGTTGTTTAAAAAATGTAAAATTATGATTCTCAATAAAGTTATTAATTTCTTTTTCAGGCAGTGTGCTTAAGAATTTATTATAAAAATTAGAAATTGAAACGTGTCTTTGTTCTTTTAATAACACATCTTTGTTTTTCCAAGCCCTAGATAAAAATGGTAATTCAAAATTAATAAATGTTGTTGATATTGAGTTTTCATTTGGTTCCATTGAAAGTTTAAAACCATTTGCTGTTTTTGTAAAATGATAAGGTGTGTTTTTATTAATTGCTCCAAGTTTTTTAATAGTATCAGGAATAGTAATTGATTGAAGCGATGTGCAGTCTAAAAATGCGTCTTCTTCAACTTCTTCAATTGAGTTTGGAAGTTCGATGTTAGTAATTGATGCACAGTCTGCAAAAGCCATTGTTTGAATCTTTTTTACCCCCTCAGGAATTTTTATTTCAGAAAGGGTAGTGCAGTCGCTAAAACTATGAGAAGAAATTTCTTTAAGAGTGCTTGGTAGTGAAACACTAGTTAATTTGCTACAATTTCTAAATGCATGAGCCTCTATATTTTCAACACCCTCAGGAATTATAATTTCTTCAATTGATGAGTTTTTAAATGCAGAGTTTCCAATGCTTTTTAAAGAATCTGGCAGGTCAATATAGTATAAGAAGAAACAATTAGAAAAGGCAAAATCGCCAATTTCAGTTATATTGTCAGGGAGGTCAATATGTTTAAGTCCCATACAAAAATCAAAAGTATAATCATTAATTTTTCTAATATTTGCAGGGAGTTTTATTGATTTAAGCCCAATACAACTAGAAAAAGCCCCTTTTTTAATTTCAAAAACACTGTCAGGGATTTCAATACTTTTTAAGTTTGTGCAATCCTGAAAGGCGTATTCGTCAATAAAGCGAAGTGTGTCAGGAAGTTTTACTTCTTTTAAACTAGCACAAGACTTGAAAGTTCCGTCATTAATTCTATAAACGGTATTAGGAAGAGTTACTTTTTTAAGGTCAGAGCAGTTTTCAAAACAGCGATCCCCAATTTTTTGCACACCATCTTCAATAATGAGTTCGTCAAGTCCTTGGCAGTTTGAAAAAGCATTTTCACCAATAGTTTTAACAGTTCCAGGAATTGTTAGTTTGTTTAATTTTTGGTCTAAGCAACCCTCAAATGCACTTTCGCCGATAGATACAACACTTTCAGGTATTTTGAATTTTTCAAGATTTTTGCAACCAAAAAAAGCATCTTCTTCAATGCTTGTTACTCCATTTGGAATAACAATATTTTCAAGAGATGTGCAGTTTTGAAAAGTTCCTTTTTCTATAACTTTTAAATTTTTTGGAAGGTTAATATTTTTTAAATTTGTGCAACCTGAAAAAGCATCATTACCAATTTTAGAGACTGTTTCAGGAATAATTATAGTTTTTAAATCAGTATTATTTTTGTAAAAACCAGCAGGGATTTCTTCTGAGTTTTCATGAGTAATAACTTCATTGTTAATTTCATTTTTCATTTTAATCACCTTACTATTAAAATTTAAAATCAAAATTTTATTGTTAAATAAAGTATATATTATATGTAAACTTATGTCAATATAGAACTAGAAAACATATATCATAAAACTTTAATTGTTTTAGGTTATTTCTATTTTAAATCATTAAAAATTTTGCAAATTTCAATACTGTCGTTGTTATTATAGATAAGAATTTCGTCTTTTTTTAATTTTTGAACAAGGTCTTTTAATTGCTTTGATTTATAAAATAATTTGTCGTCAGTATTGTATGAATTGCAAAAAACAAAACCACTTTGCTTATAAAAATCAGGATAAAATGGCAAAGAACTAGGATAACGAGATACAAACATAAAATAAATCCCAAAATCACTAAGGCGATTAAAGAGTAGTAATTCTCTCATAATTTTTTGAACATAATCTTCTTTTTCAATATCATTAATTAATGATTCATACATTGAATTAAAGATAATAATTTTTTGTGGAAACGTATTTTTAGATGTTTTTTGATATTCAGAAAAACTAGAAATATTATTACTTTTTAAAGTTTCTAATCTATTTTCAAAATCTTTATAAGTGTTTTCTAAAATTTTATATAAATCTTTGCAGTTTTCTATTTTCGTGTAATTTATTTTATCAAGATTATTTAACGGCAAATCAAAATTTTTATCACATTGAGTAACAACTATTTCAAGTTCGCTTTTATCATATTTTTTAGATGCGCTATTAATCAACTGATTGATATATAGTGTTTCATCAAGAGTAAAAACATTGAATTTTCCATTTTGTGTTTCAGATTCATTAAAAGATAAATTAACGTTTCCTTTCTCGTTTTCGCCAAATGGAATAGAAATAGAAAAATTATTTTTATTAATATCAAAGTTTTCATTAAAATTATTATAAGCCATATTACCTCGAAATTATTTATAATAAGTTTATTATATCATATAAAATTTTTAAATAAATAAAAAATAAAATATTTTTATAAAAATCTAACTTTTTATTAAAAAACTTTTTTAGAGTGTATTGACATTGAGTCTTTTTTATTCTACAATTTAACTAGAGGTGCGTTATGGCAAAATATGTTAATAATGAAAAATTAACCGATAAGGTTATTGAAGATGTTTTAAATAAATGTGGTTTTGAATTAATTAGAGAAAAACATGACGACTATATTGGTGAAACTGTAAAGATTGAACCAATTATGCGTTATAATGATAGAATTATTGTTAGTTGTCTTAATAAAGAAACATCAGAACTTGCAAGTGCTGTTTATGCTCGTTTTCCTATGCTTGGATATTTTAGCAAAGGAGCATATTCAATGGGTGAAGAAATAGTTACATTTGATGATTATTTTGCACAAAGATTTAAAATGTCTGATGAACTTGATTCTCTTGACCAAGAATTATTTAATACTTATCATCAAACAATGTGTGAACTTTTTGGTGAGGAATATGAAAAAGATTCAAAAGAACATTATGACAAGATTTTAGAAGAAGAGGCAAAAAATAAAGAGACTAAAAATCAAGAACCAAAGAAAGAAGAAAATGGCTCAGAAATGGGACTTTAATAAATGTTAAAATTCTTAATATGTAAAAATTTATATAAAAAATAAATAAAAATACAAAATA
>JAFTMY010000004.1 GCA_017452165.1 Clostridia bacterium
GAAATAAAGACTATTAAAGAAGAACAAAAGGCACAAGCAGAATTAGCAAAATCTGACCAACCAAAAGATAAGCCAACACCTAATAAAACTACAACACATCAACAACCCAAAAATAAAAGTAAAAAATCAAAGGAAAGAGGGAATTAGTTTATGAGTGAATTTGAAGATATTATAAATAATGCAAATGGTAATTCTCAACAAGAGAAGAAACCATTTGATAAAGAGGCTTGGGTAAAAAGAATTCAAGAAGAAAGAAAAACAGCCTATGAAACAATGGATAGAGTAGCACAAGAAATAGTGCAAGATACTGATAAGTTTAAAACTTATTTAGATGTTCAAGGTAGATTAGATAAATATTCAGTAGGAAATGCTTTATTGATAACTGATAAAATGCCTAATGCTACTCAATTAAAAGATTATTCAGATTGGAAAGAAATTGGTGCGTCTATAAAAAGTGGACAAAAACACATTATTATATTAGAGCCGGGTGACCAATATACAAGAGCAAATGGACAAACTGCTACTTCATATAATCCAAAGAAAGTTTTTGATATATCACAGACTACTGCAAGACCATTAGTAAAACAAAATATAGATGATAAAACTAAATTAACTGCGTTAGTCACAGACTGTCCTGTTGATCCCAAAATAGTTGATAGTATTTCAAATAGTAATAGATTAGCAGAGTGGAATAAAGAAGATAATGTTTTATATATAAGTAAAACAGATGATATACAAAAAGCATTTAGAGAAGTAGCAACAGAACTTGCAAGAATAGGAATGGAAGAAAGTAATAATCCAGAACTAGATAATTTTAAATGTAAGTGTACTGCTTATATGTTATGTAAAAAATATGGAATAGATGTATCTTCGATTGATATAAATAATATTCCAGACTCATTAAAAAATATGAGTGCTAGTGAAATTAGAAACGAATTAACATCAATGAGAAGTTCAATGAGTGATATAAATTCAAGAATGGCACAACATTTTGAAAAAGTTTCTAAACAAAAGAATAGAGAACACGAAAGATAGGAGGATACTGAATGAAAGAGAATATCAAAGTATTAGAATTAGATAAATACGAGATAGGGATTTTGATAAATGCTTTAAATGAATTTAGAAATCAACTATTAAAACAACAAAGAGAAACAGCACCTGTTGATGAAGTTTTATTAAAAGCAATAGACGCCCCAGAAAAAAAAAGCCCTCTTGTAAAATGTTTGAGGAAAGATGACAGGCGTCACTACTAGCGAAACACCAAAATGGGTATATGCTATTGGCTTAATTCCTACGATATGGGTCGCTATTTTAATTGCACCATCAATAAATGGTGGACTACCACAGATAATTAAGGACTTTCCACAGTTAATTGAGAGTCCTTTTAATTTGTCGTGGTGTGATGATAGTTTAAAAGTTATTCTTATATTTATATTAGGTTATATTATGGGAATAAGTATTTATCTTTCTACAAGAAAAAATTATCGTAGAAAAGAAGAACACGGTTCTGCAAAATGGGGCGTTGCTAGTGTAATAAATAAAAAATATATGCAGAAACCCATTTCAAATAATAAATTATTAACGCAGAATGTTGTATTAGGATTAAATGGAAAACAACACAGAAGAAATCTTAACATTTTAGTATGTGGTGGTAGTGGTGCAGGTAAAACAAGATTCTATTGTAAGCCTAATATTATGCAATGTAATACTTCATTTGTAATATTAGACCCAAAAGGCGAGATAGTAAGAGATTTAGGGTATTTATTAGAAGAACAAGGATATGAAGTTAAAGTATTAGACTTAATAAATATGGATAGAAGTTTTTGCTATAATCCTTTTGTCTATTTAAAAAGTGATAATGATGTTCAAAAACTTGTCACAAACTTGTTTAAAGCAACAACACCAAAAGGCTCATCATCAAATGACCCTTTCTGGGGTGCGACCTGTTGCAGTTTGAAAAGAACTGCTTAAAACTTTAATTTAATATGTTTTAAAACTAATATTTCGATTGGTGGAATGATAGGGTAACGCCTTGAAACGCCACTTTAATACTCCGAATAGCGAAAATATTGTTAAGAATATTTTGGTTATAAGCTCGGTGAAGTCGGCAGAGAATTGCCCTAATGATTAAGAAATTAATCAAGGAAAGTGTCCTAGAGGTAGGATATGCAATCTATATGTCGGAAGTCTATAAAATACTCATGGTTAGAATTTTTGTTAAGACGGGCAAAATGACGAAGTTTCCGAATGTACAAGCCTAGAACGGGAGTTAGTCGAAAGGCTATAATCATTTTAATATGATGTTTGTGAGGTGGAGTAAGGTTCCCAGAGATGAAACACCTTATATTATTATAGGTAATATCAAGCAAACAGGCTTATAGGAACGACCTAAAAGTATATATGTAAAGATAGAAATATTGGAACAGGGAAAGCTAACAATACTGAGGGCTTAACACCTATGAAGTAGTTGTAGGGAATAAATAACTTACATTAATGTTAGTGAGAGTAGTGGCACAGTACCTATGAAACTCTGATAATAAGGAGTGGAGGGATAGCCACAAGTCAAAAATAATTAATTTATACAAAATTTACAAATTTTAGAAAGGAGTTCTAAAACATAAGGTTCTTGTAAGACTAATAGAGGCAATAAATCTTAGAAATAGGAGGAAAAGCCGACTTATGACAATTAAAAATCAAAAGTTCAAAAAGAAAAAGCATTTAAGAAATAACGAATATTATAATTTGCAAAATGAATTTGATAAACTTTATGAACAAAGTAAAAACGGAAAAAAGTTTAAAAATTTACTAGAACTAATTGAAAGTGAAGAAAATATACAACTTGCTTACAGAAATATAAAGAAAAACAAAGGTAGCAAAACAGCAGGAACTAACAACAATACAATTATTGCTATTGGAAAGATAAAAACAAATAATCTTGTCCAATATGTTAGAAATAGACTTGCAGATTACAAACCTCAAACTGTAAGGAGAGTTGAAATACCAAAACCAAATGGAAAAACTAGACCTTTAGGAATACCAACAATAGAGGACAGACTTATACAACAATGTATAAAGCAAATATTAGAGCCAATTTGTGAAGCAAAATTTCATAAAGACAATTATGGTTTTAGACCTAATAGAGGAACTAATCACGCAATAGCAATGGCAATGAGATTTGCAAATATAAACAAATTGTATCACGTTGTTGATATAGATATACACGGATTTTTTGATAATGTTGACCATTCAAAATTGTTAAAACAAATATGGAGTATGGGAATACAAGACAAAAATCTTATATGTATTATATCAAAAATGTTAAAAGCAGAAATCAAAGGAGTAGGTATTCCAACAAAAGGAGTTCCACAAGGTCGGAATATTAAGTCCATTGTTGGCTAATATAGTTTTAAATGAGCTTGATTGGTGGGTATCAAATCAATGGTACACAAAGAAATTAAATGGCGACTATTGTAAAGATTGGAGAAGAATAGCGTTAAATAAGTCAAACTTAAAACAAGTTATGATAGTTAGATACGCAGATGATTTTAAGTTGTTTTGCAAAACTCACGAACAAGCCGTAAATATGTATCACGCTACAAAACAATGGTTAAAAGAAAGATTAAAACTTGATGTCAGTGAAGAAAAGACAAAAATAGTAAATTTAAAAACTGAATACTCTGAATTTTTAGGCTTTAAATTAAAAGTTTATAAAAAGGGGAGTCGCTGGGTTGTCAAATCTCATATTTGCGATAAATCAAAGAAGAAAATAAAAGCAAATATTAAATCAGCAATAAAAGAATTAGGAAAACATAAGGATAAGCCTAGTGCATTAAAATTAAATTCTGTAATACTGGGAATACATCAATATTATAGAATAGCAACAAATGTATATATAGATTTTGAAAAAATTGCCTATGGACTTACAAAGAGCCTTAAATGTAGAACAAAAACATTTGCAGGAAACAAAGGTGGAAAAAGCAAAGCATTCATAAAATTTTATGGAGGTTATAGTGGAAAAACAATATATATAAAAGGAGTAGCAATATTTCCTATACATTATGTTAGTACAAAACCACCATTATGCTTTTCACAAGATATGTGTAACTATACTCCACAAGGTAGAACTAAAATACACAACAATTTAAAGAAAATAGACAAATATATTTTGATATATATAATGCGAAATCCAATAACAAATGCAAGTGAAGAATTTAATGACAATAGAATTTCATTATATGTAGCACAAAATGGAAAATGTGCAATTTCAGGAAAACCTTTACAAATTGGAGATATGGAAGTACACCATAAAATTATGAAACAAAAAGGTGGAACAGACAAATATCAAAATTTGATATTTATAACTAAAAACATTCATAAATTGGTACACGTAACAGACAAAAATAAAATAAATGAATATTTGCAAAATGAAAACCTTAATGAAGAGCAAATGCAAAAACTTAATGAACTAAGAGAATTAGTTGGAAATTGTAAATTAGTATAATAATTATTTTTGATGGAACGCCGTATGAAATGAAAGTTTCACGTACGGTGTGGAGCAGGGGAAAATCTGGAGATAATATCAAAGGATTACCTATTGCTATATACTGCTGCGTCAATGTTATTATTAGCGTTAGTATTTTATTTAAAATATGAGGCACCAGAAGATGAACAAAACTTTCCAATGGTAATGGAATTATTAAGAGCAGGTGAAGTACACGAAGATGATGATAGTTATATAAGTCCATTAGATGTATTATTTAATAGATTAGAAGAAAAAGACCCAGAGCATATAGCAGTTAAATATTACAGGGACTATCATAGTGGTAGTGCAAAAACTTTAAAGTCTATTCAAATAACACTTGCTTCAAGATTAGAAAAGTTTAACCTTCAAAGTTTAGCCTCATTAACTGCTACTGATGAATTGGACTTGCCATCATTAGGGGAAAAGAAAGTAGCCTTATTTGCTTTAATACCAGATAATGATACAAGTTTTAATTTTTTAGTAAGCATATTATATACGCAACTGTTTCAACAGTTGTTTTTTTTGGCAGATCATAAGTATGGTGGAAGTTTGCCTGTTCACGTTCATTTTGTAATGGACGAGTTTGCCAATGTTTCACTACCAGATGATTTTGACAAGATATTAAGTGTAATGCGTTCAAGAGAAGTATCTGTAAGCATTATTCTGCAAAACTTGGCTCAATTAAAAGCCTTATTTGAAAAACAATGGGAATCAATAGTAGGAAACTGTGATGAGTTCTTATATTTAGGTGGTAATGAACAATCCACTCATAAATATGTAAGTGAACTTTTAGGAAAAGAAACTATTGATTTAGACACTTATGGTAAAAGCACCGGTCATAGTGGTAGTTATTCAACCAATTATCAAATTAGTGGTAGAGAGTTAATGACTCCGGACGAAGTTAGATTATTAGATAACCAATATGCACTTTTATTTATAAGAGGTGAAAGACCAATAATGGATTTTAAATATGATATTTTAAAACACCCTAATGTAAGTAAAACAACAGATGGTAAGGCTAAACCTTATATGCACGGAGGAACAGAACAAGCAGTTGCCTCTATTATATTTGATGAAAATGTTGATAACTATGATTATGCAGAATTAGAAAATATCACAGGAGATTATGAAATTATATCTTCAGATGAAATTGAAGAATATTTAAAAAGAAAAGGAGAATAAAATTATGAGAAAAAATAATAAATTACAATTAAGCAGTAAAGGAAAGAAATTATTTAAAGCGTATGCTATGGGAGTTTGTGTATTTGCTTTAACAATAGGAACAAGTATGAATGTTTTAGCAGCAGATGACCCTATGACAGTAGTAAATAACTTATCAGATTTTATATTTGGGTTAATTAGAGCAATAGGTATGATTTTATTAGGATTTGGTATTGTTCAAATTGGATTATCTTTAAAGAGTCACGACCCATCTCAAAGAGCAAATGGATTCTTAACATTAGCAGGTGGTGTTATTATCACATTTGCAAAAGAAATCTTAAATATGATAACAGGTTAAGAATTATCACAAAGGCAAGATGTAAAAGTCTTGCCTTTAATCTTTTTACAAGGAGGTGTTAATATTGAGTGATAATTGGGTAGTGCAAAACTTACAAAATGCACTAGAAACTTGGAACTCTAAATTAAGTGAAATATGGAC
>JAFTMY010000095.1 GCA_017452165.1 Clostridia bacterium
AAAACAATTAGAAAAAACTAAAAAAAGTTTAGAGGCTAAACTTGCAAAGTTAAATGATACTAGCCGAAAAGATGATGTAATAACATTTGAAGAACTTGGTGTAGATAGAATTTTTGTTGATGAGGCTCATTATTATAAGAACTTATTTTTATATACAAAGATGAGAAATGTTGGTGGTATTGCACAGACAGAGGCACAAAAAAGTTCTGATTTATATATGAAATGTCGCTATCTTGATGAGATAACAGGAGGAAAAGGAGTTATATTTGCTACCGGAACACCTATATCTAATTCAATGGTAGAACTTTATACAATGCAAAGATATCTTCAATATAATGAATTAGAAAAAAGAAACTTACAACATTTTGACGCTTGGGCTTCAACATTTGGGGAAACAACAACAGCAATAGAATTAAGTCCAGAGGGAACAGGTTATAGAGCAAAAACAAGATTTGCAAAATTCTTTAATCTTCCAGAACTAATGGCAATGTTTAAAGAAGTCGCAGACATTCAAACTGCCGATATGTTGAAACTACCTGTACCAAAAGCGAACTATCACAATATGGTTATTGAGCCAAGTGAAATTCAAAAAGAGTTAGTAAAAGAGTTAGCAGATAGGGCAGAACGAGTAAGAAATAAGATGGTAGATTCAACAGTAGATAATATGTTGAAGATTACAAATGATGGTAGAAAATTAGCACTAGATCAGAGACTGTCTAATGAAATGCTAGAAGATTTTGAGAAAAGTAAAGTTGCAACTTGTGCTAATAATATTCACGAAATATGGGAAAAAACAACTGAAAATAAGTCTGCACAATTAGTATTTTGTGACTTATCTACACCTCATAATGATGGTAAATTCAATATATATGATGACCTAAAAACAAAGTTAATTGATAAAGGAATACCAGAAGATGAGATAGCATTTATCCACGACGCTAATACAGATATAAGAAAACAAGAGTTATTTAATAAAGTTAGAAAAGGGCAAGTAAGAGTTTTAATGGGTAGTACACAGAAAATGGGGGCAGGTACAAACTGTCAAGATAGACTAATTGCATTGCACGATTTAGACTGTCCGTGGCGACCTAGTGACCTAACTCAAAGAAGTGGAAGAATCATAAGACAGGGGAATAAAAATGAAGAAGTTGATATTTATAGATATGTCACAGAGGGAACTTTTGACGCATATCTTTATCAGTTAGTAGAGAATAAACAACGATTTATTTCTCAAATTATGACTTCAAAAACTCCTGTAAGATTTGCAGAAGATATTGACGAAACTGCATTATCTTATGCAGAAATTAAAGCACTTGCAGCAGGAAATCCTTTAATAATTGAAAAGACAGAACTTGATACACAAGTAGCAAAATTAAAATTATTAAAGCAAACTCATTTAAGTCAGATATATGCAATGGAAGATAAAGTTATAAAGTTTTATCCAACTGAAATAAAAAGATTAGAAAAAAGAATAGAAGATATTAGTGAAGACGTAAAACATCTTAATGAAAATACAAAGCCAATAGATGGCTTTCAAGGTATGAATATTAAAGAAAAAGAATATACCGACAAAGCAGAGGCAGGACAAATGATAATTGATATTTGTAAGTCAATGACTAATTCAGACCCAATAGAAATTGGTGAATATAGGGGATTTAAAATGATTTTAACATTTGATTCTTTTGATAGAAAATTTCATTTAGGTATGAAAAATATATTATCTTATGATGTAGAATTAGGTGCTGACATTCACGGAAATATTACTCGTATTGATAATGTTTTAAATGGTATTGAAAGTAAAATTGAAAATACTAAAAATAATTTAGAAGATACTAAAAAACAATTTGAGAATGCGAAACAAGAAATTACTAGACCTTTTCCACAAGAAGAAGAACTAAAAACTAAAACAAAAAGATTAGATGAATTAAACATTATTCTTAATCTTAATGAAAAAGATAAAGAAATAATAGCAGATGGAAATGATGATATTGCTGATAGTCAAATGTATAAAAAAGAATATGAGCGATAAATCGCACATTAGAATATTGCTAAAAGTTTATATAAAATCTTCGCAGGAGGTGACTATTAGATGAGTATTTCTAAATTTGATGAGCCATTTATAGAAACGTATTTTGAAGATTACTTTGGTGAATTTATATCTGATATTTTTGTTAATTTGAAAAAAAAGAACAAAGATTATAAGAATATAATAGCCGAAAAAGAAAAATTGTTAGAGCAATATCCTAATTTAAGAAAGTTGATTGAAGATGATGAAAGTATGGCATTATCAGAAGAAGAAGTATCTGCTTTAAGCAAAGTTCTTTGTTTATTAGATGATAAAAAAATAATTCAAGAAAAAGAATTGTTTTTAAGAGGAATAAGAGAAGCATATTTCTTTTTTAAAAAAACAAAAATAATTGAATAGTAAGATAAGCGATTTTAGTAGAAATACTTTAATCGCTTTTAATAATTTTAGAGGAGGAAAGTTTATGAATGAAATGGAAATAAGACAAAATCTTTATAATAAACTTGAAAAAGAGTTTAAAGATTTTATTGAAGAAATGAAAACGAATGAGCCAGAAGTAATAGTAAATAGTGCTTATCAAATTGCTATAAAAGAAGAACTTGTTGGAATATTTTATCCACAAGAAGATAAATACGATATAGAAGAAATTAAAGCATTAAATAAACTACCAGATCCACTTGAAGAATTATATCAAGGTTGGATGGACTGTGACGCAGGTATTTGTTCTGTATTAGAAGATAGTGTTTCACTAACACTTGAAGATGTTTTAGAACAACAAAAAGAGAAGAAAAAAGATAGAGAAAGGTAGGTAATATTATGGCATATTATCCACCAGATGTTATTCAGAAAGTAAAAGAAATGGATTTATACACATACTTAAAAAACTATGAGCCAGACGAGTTAGTGCATTTTAGTAGAGGAACTTATATGACTAGAACACACGATAGTTTAAAAATAAGTAATGGTATGTGGTATTGGTTTTCGCAAGGAATCGGTGGAAAAACTGCATTAGAATATCTAATAAGAGTTATAGATTATTCTTTTATTGAGGCAGTAGAAATAATATTAGGAAAAGAAAAAATAAGTCCACCAATACAATACAAACAAAAAGAAAAAGTGCAGAAT
>JAFTMY010000096.1 GCA_017452165.1 Clostridia bacterium
GAAGAAGAATGGCTAATTGAAAAATTTAAACAAAACAAGAAAGATTTTTACAATACTGTAAATAAAACTAATTCTATCTATAACAAATCATCTTCAGAGTCATATGATGGAAACGAAGGATAATTAGTTTTACTTATTTTAATTTTTCTCACAAATGGTTTTTTACTTAAATTTTGAATTTCATTTTTTAAATTTTGATTATTAAAATTATTATTTTCAATTTTATTTTCTTTAAAATAATCAAATTTTGAATAATTATTATAATAATTATTTTCACCATTTTCATCATTAACTGTTTTTTTGTGAATTATTTTTGATAATTTATTTAATAAGATTAAAAATAAAATTATAATTGGAATTGATACTATTGATATTAATAATATTTTTATTGGAGATGAGATATAAAGAGAAAATTCTTTTATATCTTCATTAGGAATAACTTCTGGATTTGTTTCTGTATTTATTGCAATATTAGTTAAATTTGTTACATTTTCACTATAAATATAACCTTCATATACATTTGTGGAATTATTTTCTGGGGTATAATTAACATAATACCATATATTAGTTTCACCACCACTAGGTTTATCTCCATAAACAGAAGCAATATATTTTATGTTTTTTGTTCCTGCAGAAATTGTTGTAAAAATCGAACTTGTTGCACTTGGACTACTCCAAACTTGAGTTCCAGAACTTTCTTTAATATCACAAGTTATACCATCTAAAAATTTAACAATTGGTGAAAATGTAGCAATAATTACTTTTGATGAATCAACATATCCAATATAATCACCATACTGAACCTTATAACAAGTATCTGAAACTGTATCAATTATCATAACAAAATACGTTTCTGGAATAATAAAAAAGACGTTATTAATTTCATTATTTAAAGTAGAAGTTTTAAATAAAATACATTCATTTTTCACCTTAGCATAAGTAGAAATTTCTGCTTCTGCTTTACAATTAAAAATATAATTTGGCTTCCATATTATCAATATTAAAAATGTTAAAAAAACGCAAATCTTCTTCATAAATCAATTATATTTCATATAAAAACATATTAAAATGCTAAAAATGTCGAATTTTTATATATTTATTGTTTTTATTAAAAATAATGAATAAAAATAAAATTTTAAAATTAAATTCAATTTTAAAAGAAATAGAAAAAAGAAATATAAAAAGATTATATTTATATAACAAAGGTAAAGTTATACATAAAAAACAATTAGAATTTCATAAAAGCAATAAAAAAAACAGATGGGTTTTTGGTGGTAACAGAACAGGAAAAACCGAGTGCGGCGCCGTTGAAACCATTTGGCTATCACTAGGCATTCATCCATTTAAACAGAATAAAAAACAAACTGAGGGTTGGGTTGTAAGTTTATCAAACAGAGTTCAAAAAGAAGTTGCACAATCAAAAATTTTAAAATATCTTCCTAAATCATCTATTGTCGATATTATAATGTCTCAAGGTAAAAAGAACTCTCCTGAAAATGGCGTTATTGAATGTATTATTGTAAAAAATAAATTTGGAAATAATAGTAAAATATGGTTTAAATCTTGTGAAGAAGGAAAAGAAAAATTCCAAGGAACAAGTCTTGATTTTGTATGGTTTGACGAAGAACCCCCTGAAGATATTTATAAAGAATGTAAAATGAGAATATTAGATAAATGTGGTGAAATTTTTGGCACAATGACACCACTTAAAGGTTTAACTTTTATATATAACGAAATATATATAAACGATAAAAAAGATGATGAAGTTTTTTATATCTTCATTTCATGGGACGATAACCCATTTTTAAACAAAAAAGAAATTGAAAGACTATCAAATTCACTATCTGCAGAAGAAATTGAATGCAGAAAATATGGTAGATTTTTATCATTTGATAAAGGTCTTGTTTATCCTGAATTTGATATAAATATAAATGTAGTTACACCTTTTAAAATACCAACTGACTGGCAAAGTATGATTTCTATCGATCCTGGTCTTAGCAATCCATTATCTTGTCATTTTTACGCAAGAGATTATGATGATAACATTTATGTTATAGCAGAACATTTTGCTGAAAATAAAACTATTGAATATCATGCTGAAAAAATTAAAGAAATAGCAAAAATACTTAATTGGAAAAGACTTCCTAATGGTATGCTTGAAGCATTAATTGATAGCGCTGCAAAACAAAGAACTTTATCATCTCAAAAGAATGTTGTTGATTTATTCTATGAAAATGGAATAATAACAAATCCAAAAGTAAACAAAGATGTTCTTAGTGGGATTTCTACTGTAAAAACTTATCTTAAAAACATTTCAGGTAAAAGCAAACTCTTTATATTTTCTAATTGTGTAAATATGATTCAAGAATTTAAAACATATAGATGGAGTGGTTATGATTCTCCTATAAAAAAAGACGATCACTGTTTAGATGAACTTAGATATTATATTATGAGTATTCAACAAAAAAAAGAACCAACAAAAAAGACACAAATTCAAATTGATAAGGAGCGACTTATTAAAAAATTAAAAATAAAATAGTATGAGAAGTAAAAAGTTTACAAAAAAAGAACTTATCAATCTTTTAGTTAAAAAGGCTAGCGGATTTTATTATACTGAAGAGCAATTTGAATATGAAAAAAAAGCATCTAACTTAAAAAACATTTCAAAAACAACCAATGACAAATTCAATTTTGAAAATAATTCAAAAAATAGTGTCATAGTTTCTGGCAAAATCAACATTTTAGATGATACCATTGAATTATCAAATAAACAGCAATCATATCATAACACAAATGAAGATTTGTTATTAGTAAAAAAGAAAATTAGCACTCACTATATCCCACCAGATATGATTGCAATTAAAATTTTATTTGAAAATTTTGAAAAAAAGGTAGATGGCAATGAAATAGAAAAATTAAACGATGAAGAACTTCTTAACCTAAAAAATAAACTATTAGAGGAGTTAAAAAATGAAAATAACTAATGTATATAATAAAATTAAATGCGATGTAGTTCTATGTAATGATGATGCAAAATTTGAATTTATAACTAATAGTTATAAAGGAAATAGTTATTTATGTGAGAATTGTTTTAACGCAATGAAAAATACTATAAAAAAGGTTGCTACAAAAAATGAAACAAAATCAATATAAAAAATTTATTTATGATGAAATAAAAGACCAAATTATAGTAGAAAATATTAAACAAGATTTCACTTTTAGACAACAAGAGCGAAAATCTTACGAACTTGCATGGGAACTCAATATGAATTTCTTTGTAGGAAACCAATATTGTTATGTATCTAGCAAAAACGAAATATCTGATATAGAAAAAAGATATTACTGGGAAAATCGTGAAGTTTATAACCATATTGCACCAATTATTGAAGCAAGGTTTGCAAAATTAAAAAAAATAACACCAAATTTAAATGTAAAACCAATAAGCGGCTCGCAAGAAGACTATTATTCAAGTAAATTAGCAAAATTAATTCTTCAAAAAGCCATTGATAAAAACTCAGTTAAAGATGCTATTCAAATGGCAACATATTGGAGTGAAATCACTGGAACAGCATTTTATAAAATCACCTGGGAAAATGACGATGGGGAAATAATTGGCAATATTGATGGGAATATAGTAAAAAACGGAGATGTAAACATTTCAGTTTGTTCGCCATTTGAAATTTATCCTGATTCAAATAGCGCAAATGATATAAATGACTGCAACTCAATTATTTGCGCTAGAGCATATCCTGTTGATTATATCAATGAAAAATACCACAAACACTTTAATGGTGGAGATGTTGATATATTTGAACTTGGAAATAATTCATTTTTAAATGGAATTTCAGGAAGAAGTAACATAACAAAAATAAATCATTCAAAAAAACATAATCACATATTAATCATTGAAAAATATGAAAAACCAAACAAAAAAAATCCTAATGGAAAACTTACAATAATATGCGAAAATGAACTTCTATATGATGGAGAACTTCCTTATATTATCGGAAATAACGAACAAAGAGGATACCCATTTATAAGACAAATTTCATCAAAACAAATAGGCTCATTTTGGGGAATTAGCGTAATTGAAAGATGTATTCCAGTTCAAAGAGCATATAATGCAATTAAAAACAAAAAACATGAATTTATACAAAGAATTGCAAGCGGAGTATTAACAGTAGAGGACGGCTCTGTTGATATTGACAATTTAGAGAATGAAGGACTTGAACCTGGTAAAATTTTAGTTTATCGTAATGGAGCAAATCCACCAAATTTCTTATCACCAAATTCTATACCTGAAGAATTAAAAGATGAAGAGGATAGGTTATTACAGGAACTTAATATTTTAAGTTCAACAAGTGATATGATGATTGCGTCAAATATTCCAACAAATATTAATAGTGGATCTGCACTTTCAATGCTTATTGAACAAGACAATTCAAGATTATCTCTTGCAGGTGAAAATATAAGAAATTCTATAATCTTAATAGGTAAATATATTTTAAGATTATACAAACAATTTGCAACAACTCCAAGACTTTATCAAATTAGCGATTCAACTGGAAGTTTGCAAGTTGCTTATTGGAAAAATAATGACATTGTAAGTGATGATGTAATTTTAGAAACAAATAATGAGTTAGATGACTCAATATCTAACAATAAAAATTTAATTTTATCTTTATATGAAAAAGGATTATTTTCCGATGAAAATGGAATTATATCTCAAACAAATAAAATGAAAATTTTAAATCTTTTTGGACTAAAAAATTTCGAACAATTTGAAGATATTAGAGAACTTCATAAAGTAAGAGCAAATAAGGAAAATCTTAACATAGAAGAAATTAAATCTCCACTTGAAATTGATGAACATAAAATTCATATAACAGAACATACAAGATTTTTGATTTGCGATGAATCAAAAAATATTTCAGAAGAAGAAAAAATAAAATTA
>JAFTMY010000097.1 GCA_017452165.1 Clostridia bacterium
TAACTCTGATTCTCGTTATATACTATATAATATATAATCTTTAATAATATGCAGTTGTCAATGTGCGAATGAATCTAATAAAAAAATCTGGATATATCTACTTTTACTCCCCCTAACAACAGTTAGTTGTAATGTAGTTATTTATCCAGTGGTATATTTCTATACTTGGTTTATTAAATTCTCTTTGTGTTCGCCTTTCGTGGTGCGAACATTAATATTTATACCATATTAAAAAACATTTGTCAAGCAGTTTTTATAACTTTTTAAAAATAATTTTAATAAAGTATAATTTATTATACTATCTGATGTGTTATCACCTGACAGCCTTAATACAATATCATATCTATAAATATTTGTCAACACTTTTTTTAGAGTTTTTTATTTAATTTTATATATTTATACATTGTATTAATTAATTACCAATTAAAATAAATCACTTTAACTGGCAACCCGTATACAATATACTATTTTATACTAATAGTCAACATATTTTTAGTGTTTTTTAAAAAATATTTAATTTTTTATCCAAATTTTATATAAATGGCAAATATTACTTGTAATTATTTGATTTTATATATATAATTATATATGAGGAGATAATTTATGATTGCAAGTCCAATGTATAACATAGAATTGCCATCTGACGAATCATTCCTTTCATCAAGTGAAAATATATTAATAGTTGCATCAGTTTTTCAACAAGCAATAAAGAAATTTACTGAAACATACATTAAGAGAAAAGAAATTCCTCTTAGTTATTTTAAATTCTATTTTGATGAAGTTAAAAACTATAGTTATATGTTCCGTAAACAAACAAAAGAATTTTTTGAAACCTACGAAAGAGTTAATCCAAATTTTGAACTCATTGCAGAGGTTTACAATTCTTCATTCTTTGCTCAAACTCAAAATATTGTTACTATTAATAAAGAAAAGTATTTAACACTTAAAAAACCTTATATTGTTGATTTCTTTGATGAAATGAGTGCTAACTCAAATAAAAGCACAGATTCTGCAATTCAAAACATAAAAATAATTACTGAACATATTAATAATTCTGACGAACTTATTTCCTTTGGAAAAAAATATGAGAATTATATGATAACAGCAATTGTTCGACAAAATGAGTTCCAAGAAACATATAGTGGTAAATCTAAAGTTATTCTTAATGTTGTAACTAAAGAAGATAGTCCACAAATTGTATCTGCTACAAAAAGAGCCGAGAGACTTACTAGTGAAAGAATCAACCTTTCACAAAAACGTGGAAAGATTACAAAACTTGTTATTCCTAAACTCAAATTACCATCTAAGTATCCAAAATCTGAATTTAGTAGATTTGCTTCTAAATTCCGTGTAAATAACTTAATAAGCGCATCAAGACAAATCTTGATTTTAAATGACTTAAAAATAAATGGTGTAGCATACTCTACCAACTTTGTTGACAAGAGAAACGCTGCAAATGATTTATAATAAAATAAAAGGGGGGTTAAAAATATGAGAATAGTAAAAATCATTGGTATCGCTTTAGCAGTAATACTTGCAGTTCTTACTGTATTATTTACAATCTATTTCTTATTTGCTAATGAAGGATATGGTATTGATATTTTATCTCAATTATTTGAAGATGGAGTCCTTGCCGGAATTAAAAATTTCTTCATTGACATTTGGAACGGATTTAAATATGTATTTAAAGCATAATAAAAAAAAGGAAGTAGAAAATTCTACTTCCTTTTTTTATTTATTAAATTACAATTAATTTCTAATATAAAATTGCTTTTATATCTATATAATGATAAAATACTATTCAGTAAAACAAAATGAGGTGTAATATGTCAATAGAAAAAGTTAAAGAATATTTAAAACAATATAATATGGAAAATCAAATTTTAGAATTTAATATTTCATCTGCAACAGTAAAGGAAGCCGCGATAGCAGTAGGTTGCTCAGAAAATGAAATTGCAAAAACCTTATCTTTTTTATTAAACGATAAACCAATATTAATAGTTGTAGCAGGCGATTGTAAAATAGATAACACTAAATTTAAACAAGAATTTAACACAAAAGCAAAAATGATACCATTTGAACAAGTCGAAAAATTAATAGGTCACGCTGTTGGTGGCGTATGTCCATTTGGAGTTAATCCTGATGTTACAACATATTTAGATGAATCACTAAAAAGGTTTGAACATATATACCCTGCCTGTGGAAGTAGCAATAGTGCAATAAAACTTACAATTTTGGAACTTGAAAAAATCTCAAACTATACAAAATGGGTTGATGTTAGTAAAATCACTCAGTAATAATAACACAAAAATAAAAAGCCATAAGTAAATATATATTTAACACTCTTCCTTTATATATATATCTACATATGGCTTCTTTTCTTTATTTTTTTGCACAAAAAAAGCAACCAGAGATCGGTTGCTTCATCTTACAAATTA
>JAFTMY010000098.1 GCA_017452165.1 Clostridia bacterium
AAAAATGAGTATAATTAAAAACGAGATGAACGAAAAAATAGAATATTGTCCTAATTGTAAATCATTAAAAAAAATGAATTATAGACTTATAAAAAATTATATTGAATATAGTTGTTTAAGTTGTGACAATATTTATGTGTTTGAAAAAGATAAAGAAGATTATAAAATTTTTAATTACAAATCACAACGATTCAATATTCTTACTGAGATAGATAAATTTTTTGATGCAGAAAATAAAATATTAAAATGCAGTTGTGGTAATGATGGTGATTTAAGGATAAATAAATCTGGCGATTTTTTTACTTGTAAATGTAATATATGTAATGAAAATATTAAATTAGACCCTAATAATAAATTTAAAATTTTAATTGAAGATATAAATGAGTTAGAAAAGAATTACTCAGATTTAACTTATAATGATAAACTTTTTCATTTAATTAAAGTAGAATTGTTATCGTATAATTTTAGAATTCATAATGAAGATATTGAAAAGTTTATAAGTTTTAAAGACTCATATACTTGTATTGATGAAAATGATAAAATTAAAATTGAAAATAAAATAAAAAAATTAAATAAGTTAATAGAAAATGAAAAACAAAAAGTCATAAATATAAAAAAAGTTGAACAAGAAAAAAAAGAATTGAAAGAATTAAAAAAATTAAATAATAAAAAATTTAGAAAGTTTTTAATGAAATTTTATTTAGTTTATTTAGCAGTTTTTTCTTTTTTAATAAGTTTATTTTTTACTGTTTATAAGATTAATCCAGAATTAATTAGTTATCTTTTACCAAAATATACTGTTACAGTTTTTTTACCAGATAGAGAAAGTCCTTTGGAAATTAATGTTGTTAAAGGAACTAAAATTAAAAATTTACAAAGTAAACTTGGCATTGAAAAAATTGTAGATAGTTATTATGTTGATGAAAAAACAGAAACCATTTTTAATGGAAAGATAAATGAATCAATTACTCTTTATGTGTCTAGTTTTGTAAAAAAGAATTTAACTCTTATAAACGGAGAAGATGTATATGAGGTGATTTCTTGCGAAGTTGGAGAAATTATTGAATTGCCAATTTGTGAAAATGACAATCAAAAAGAGTTTAAAGGCTGGTTTTATAATGGATTGCTTGTAACAACAATAAAAATGGAAAATGAGGATATTAGTTTAATTGCTGGTTGGGATTATAAAAAATACACGGCAACATTTATTGCAGATGGTGAAAAGGTTGGAGAAGCGACTTTTACAGTTGTAGATGATGTTATAAATAATACTCCAGTAGTTCCTGAAAAACTAGGTTATACAGGTGAGTGGGAAACTTATGAAATAGGACAAAATGATATAGTAATTAATGCTGTTTATACTCCAAATAAATATGTTATTAATTTAGATTATAATGGTGCAACTGTTACAGAAAATATTAGTTATATTGAAGTAATTTATGGTTGTGAAATTCCTAATCTTCCTATACCAACGATGAATGATCATCATTTTGAAGGTTGGTTTTATAATGATGAATTATTTGATAAAGTAAATTATGATATAACCGAAGATATAACAATTGTTGCAAGATTTAATTATTATTCAGGTGGTAATGGAACAATTGATGACCCTTATTTAATTTCAAGTTTACAAGAATTTGAAAATATTAAATATAATATGAGTTGTCATTTTAAATTAGTGAGTGATTTAGATTTATTTTCATATGTTAATTGGAATTCAATAGGTTATAATAGTGATAAAAACACTTACGCTGATTTTACAGGAACTTTTGATGGAGATTTTCACACCATTAGTAATTTAAAAAGACAAACAGTTGTTTCCTTAGAAGAGAATAATAATGGCAAATTAGGTTATTTTGGATTATTTGCTAAACTTGCAGGAAATGCTGTTGTGAAAAATTTGTTTATTAAAGATGTAGATTTTGCATATGATATTAAAAATTTTGAAGGATATGCTTATGTTGGAAGTGTTGCAGGTTTAATGACTGGTTATTCTAGTATAGAAAATGTAGTTGTGTATGGAAGAGTTTCTATTAATGAAAACATTGATTGGATTGAAAAGAAAAAAAGTTATTTATATTTAGGTGGTATAGTTGGATATGCCAAAGATTTTGCAAAAATAAATTATTGTGGAAATAAAATAAATTTATACTCAGTTGAGGATTTTAACTGGACTGGCGGAATTGTTGGTTATGTTAGTAGTTCAAATGTTCAAATAATGTATTGTTATAATAATGCAGATATAGTAGGTAAAAGATTTAGTGATGCAGGTGTTGATTATTTTAGCACCTTTGATGAAATTGGTGGAATAGTTGGTAAAATAGAAGAGGATTATTCTTGTATGATTCAACATTGTTATAACTCAGGTGTTATTGATTCGGGCAGTAAAAGAGTAAATAATACTTGGTTTGAAGGTAGTGGAAAATCAAGAAGTGGCGCACTTGTTGGTGATTGCAAAAATGCGAATAATTCAAACACAATTAAAAATAATGTATATGTAAATGAAAACTCTGCATGTGGAAGTGACGGAAAAGTTGGAACAAATAAAGAGTGTTCGTCAGAAGATATTAAATATGCTTTAAATGTTATTGATTATATGGGTGTATACATAAGTGAAGAAGACTTAAAAATCAATTCTAAAAATTGTTGGATTTTTTATGATTATGGAATTAATTATCCAAAACTATGGTTTGAAGAATAATTAAAGGAGGTTTTATATGGTTAGAGAAAAAAATGAATCTAGTAAAGATTTAGATATGGATATTTTGGATAACTGTATTGAAAAAATAGAAGATTTAAAATTCTTATTTAAAGATATTAAAGAGTATATAAAGCCTCTTGATAAAATAATAGATTTGCTAAGTGATTGTGTTTCTGCAAGAAATGCAAAAGAAACATTACTTGAAACAAAAATATATTTAAAACTAGTTTTAATTGAAGAGATAATTGAAAATGATGAAGAAGATAGTCTTATAAAAATAAAAGAAGTTTTAAATGAAATTACAATTTTAGCCGAAAAGAGAAAAACAAAATTTTTATAACAATTTCCTATTTTTTAATGTAGGGAAGGGGTATTATGATAAAAGAGTATAAAGAAATAAAAAATGATATAGAAATTTCAAGAATCTATTTAGAAGAATTAAATGAAACAATTTTTGCTAAAAATGATGAAACTACAAATGATTTAAATTTGCTAAATAAAAGTAAGGAACTATTGAGAAATAAATTATCAAAAACTATAAAATATTGTGAAAAAGAATTTGAGCCTACAATAAATAGTGTTATTTTAAATTGCTTTAATGTTAGTTCAATAATGAGTTATGCTGAAAATCTTGAAATGTTTAATGTTGAAAATATTTTTGAAGAAGCAGAAAAATTAATAAACGAAATCAATAAGTGTGTTAATGAAATTGCTAATACACGTGTTCAAAAACAATTACCTTTTTACACTAGATATGCTAATGCTAAACAAAAGTTGTTTTATTTATTTAATAATATTGATGAACTTTTTAAAGATAATTATAAAACTGACGATATTGAAAATTATTTAGTAAAAGGTTTAAATAACAATATAAAAAATCTAAAAGAAGAATATGAAAAAAATATAAAAAGAAATTTTAATAGTATAAAAAATCTATATAGCAAAGCAAAAAATAAAGAATCAGGTTTAATAAAAGATATAGATTCTTCAAAAATAAGAATTGAAAGTAACCTAGAAAAATTTAACAATAATTTGCTTGTTGGATTAAAGAAAGAAAAAACCTTAATTATTAATAACTTTGAAGATATTGATACTCAAGTTTCAAATAAAATGTATGAAGAGGGATTTTTTAATAGTTTAATTAAAGAAGAGGAGATTGATATTACTCCTGCATATATTGATTTAAAGAAATTAATAAACAAACAAGGTTGTATTTATGTTGATATAAAAGATATAGGAAAAGATAAATCTCAATTCTATGACTTTTTAATGAAATTTATTTTACAATTTATTAGCAAGCAGCCTACTAAAATGGGTCAAGTTGCTTATGTAAATCAATATATTGATAAAATGATGGTTGGATATTTAGGTGAACTTTCCAAGGCAATTGGTGCAGTTAATACTTTTAAAGATGTTATCAGTAGTGATTCTGAAATCAGTGACCTTATTGTTACTTTAATTTCAAGAATTAATGATAGAATTAGAAATTACGGAATTTCTGAAAATGGTATAGAAACAACTGTTTTTGATTATAACGAAAATATTTCTGACAATAAACAATCGCTTGTATTACTTGTAATTAGTAACTACAAGAAAAATATTAGCCATACTCATATGGAAAAATTAAAATCCATTATTGACTCTGGTCCAAAAGCAGGTGTATTTACAATTCTTATAAACGAAGAGCAACCATCACAAGATGATTATTATAATTCAATGTATGGTAGCATAATTAGTGAAATTGAATCAAAAATTGCTTATAAATTAGAGTTTAAAAACAACAATATAAAACTTAATAATGAAAAGATAAAAGTTAATATGACAGAGCAAAATTTCTCATTTAAAGATTATTTTTATAAGATGAAACATAGCACTGATAATATTGATACTAAAATTTATCTTAATTCATTATTTGATAATGAAGAGTATATTGCAAATAAACCTAATGCGTATGATGGTCTTCAAATTCCTATTGGTAAAGAGGGTTCTGATATAAAATATTTAGAACTTCAAAGTGATAGTCCAAATTGTCATACCATTATTACTGGTAGAACTGGTGCAGGTAAATCAGTTTCACTTCACACACTTATTTTATCTGCTTGCTATAATTATAGTCCAAATGAAGTTCAGTTTTATTTAATTGACTTTAAAGATGGTGTAGAGTTTAGCCATTATCAAAATAATTTAAAAATACCACATATTAAATATATTGCACTAAATAGTAACATTGAAGACTCGCTTGATATTTTAAAAAGTCTAGATGCTAAAAAAGTGTTAATTAACGAGCAACTTAAAATGGTAGGCGCAAGTAATATTTGCACCTATAATAACCATGTTGATGTTATAAATGGAAAACTTCCAAATATTCCACATACATTTATTTTGATTGATGAGTTCCAAGTAATGTTTGATGGTGATTCTGATACAAGTGCTCAGTGTATAAAGATTTTGCAAGACCTTGCAAAACAAAGTAGAAACGTAGGTTTCCACTTAGTGTTATCTTCTCAAAAACTACCTTCAAATAATACATTTAATGATATTTTAAGCCAAATTAATACTAGAATTTGCTTTAATAATGATAAAGAAATTATAAAGGATTTAATTCCGAAATCATTTAGTAGAGTTGATGAACTTGAAGAGAGAGGTCGTGCGTTTTTCAGTCAAGGCGATAACAACTGCGCTTTAATAAAAACAGCATTTGTTGATGCATTAGAACAAAATCATGGAGCAGATTCAGGAAATCAAATCGCTAGTTCAATTAATAAAAAATATAGTGACTATAAAACAGATATTAACATTGCTGGTCAAACCGAAAGTAGGGTTATTGATAACCTTGATGAAATTATTTGTAAGTATAAAGGAGATGAAATATTCTCATCAGATATTGGTATCAATTATATAACAAATGAGGCTGTAAATGTAGAGTTTTCAGATGATAATAAATATCCACTTGTTATGCTTGGTGATCTTGTAAAGTCAAAGCAAGTTGAAACAATCTTAATGGCAAATATTTATAGTCAACTTAAAAATAATTTTAAAAAGTTTGAAATTTCATATTTTAACTTATTCAATCCAAGAAAAAAGAGAATTAAAGATATTGCTAAAAAATATGCAAGTTCTAATCAAATTGAAATTTTTGATGAATCAAATTCTTTAAGTAAGTTAGAAGAAATTTATAAAATATTCAAAGAGAGAAAGTCAAATAGAGGCGAATTTTATCCTATATTTGCGTTTATTAGTTCAGCAGAACGTTTACCTGAACTTGTAAACGAGGAAGAAACTAATAATGATGATGATTTTGGTTTTAGTTTTTCAAATATTGGTGATAGTAAAGGTTCTTCTAAAATTGATTACAAATCACTTATTGGTGAGGGATATAAATATTCAATATTCATTATTCCACACTTTGAAACATATCTAAGTTGCGCCCATCTTCTAGGTTTAGGTTCATTCTCTGATATCAAGTTAAGATATCTTGTTTATGATAGAGATGAACTTAGTTCTGATATTTCAAGGGTTAACATAAAATTAAACTTTAATAGTAACACTGCAGTTTTAGTTAAAGATGGTGCAGTATCAAAAATTTGCTTATATAAAACAAAAAAGGAGGATTAGTTAATGTTTGTTAATATTCCACCAGTAGTTGAAAATCTAAAATTAATGAAAAAAGAAATTCAAAATTTAATAGATAATTTAATGACTTATGAAAAAGCAGTAAAACTTATCGACAGATGGGACGATCCATTAAAACTTGAAATTAACGAGTGTATTGAAAAAATTAGAAAACTTATTAGTGGTCTTATGGAAAGATATTTAAAGATTACTAAACAGGCTGATAATATTATGCTAGATTTAAAAGGAAAATATTTAAAAAATAATTTTAAGGACGGGTTATAAGATGGCAGATATAATTAAAAATACGGAATCAGCAGCACTAAAAAGATTTGTAAAAATAACTAATGACTTTATTGGTAGTGTTGATAAAAATACTTATAACATACTAAAAATATCAGAGGATATTTCAGGTGATTGGAAGGGTGCTCAACAGGTTCAATTTCAAAATTATTTAAATGAGTTTCAAATTGATTTAAAAAAACAATTGCAACTTTTAAATAACATAAATGCAAAGGTTTTAGATAAAGCAAAAATTTTACATGAAATTGAAGCGAGAAATATCAAAGGCTAGAAATTAACAATTTTAAAAAGTAGGTTATTTTATGAATAAATATATTAAAAACATTTATAAACATGTAAAAAATTTATGTGAAACAATTAATTCTTTTGAGGATTTACATAAAAAATTAGATGAAGAGTTTGAAAGAATAAGTAACCGAAAAGATAAAAGTTATAACTCAGAATATAGTATTGTTGATATTTTTAAAGCAAAAACAATAAAAGAATTTGAGGTTGAAAAACCTAAGAAAAGTGATACGGGAATTGTTGTTGAATTTGTAAAATATGAAAAAGCGCCACAAGGTTTTTTATTTATTTATAATGTATTTATTGATGGAATTCAAGAGCATATTGATATTTATATATTAAAAAAAGATAAAGAATATATTTTTTAGTTAAACAATTATTGTTTTGTAAAAATATATTTTAATAAATATACAAAAGGAACAAGTTTATGGAAAGAGATGATATTAGTGAACTTTTAGATAGTAGAGAAAAGTCTTATTTGTCTGGTGTTATTACCGAAGTTGAAAATATCAAAAAAGATATTAGAGAAGTCGAGAAAAAAATAGAAGATGTTGACTTTAAACATTTTGGTTTTCCATGCAAAATAGAAATGGAAATTGAAGAAATTATGTCTAAATTAGATTTATTAGGAGATATATAATGTTTTTTAATAATAAAGTTACTATCAATTATGATACCGTTTATGGTAAAAATACTATTGTCGTCTTAGCCGAAAATATCAATGGTGTAATAAAAAATATCATTAGTTTAAATAGCACTTTAGATACTTTAATTAGTAAAGCAGGTTTTATTAATGATAAAGCGAAAAAGTATATTTCAAATTGTGAAAATGGAATTAAAAGGTTTGAGTCGAAACTTAGAATTATTAATAAAAAACTTGAAGAACTACAAGTGAAAATTAATTAAACGACGAAAGAAATAAATACTGTTGTTGTTAAGATTAATAATATTGAAAAAGAAAAGAATTTTGACTTACTTTCCCGTAGTAGTTTAAATTATGATGTGTATGATGATTATTTAAAAGACTTGGATAAAATTACAAAAAAATATGATGATATGCTTGTAAAATATAATGGAATGTTAAAATCTTTTGATGCTAAACTTGAAGTGTATTTAAAAGAAAAAAAGATTTTAGAAGAAAAGAAGGCAATTTGTATTGATTGTATAAAGAGATTAGAAACTGTAAAAACAGCACTTGAATCAATTCAAAACTTGATGGAATATTGTATAAAATATATTAATTCCACTAAAGAAGAAATTGTTAGATTAAAAGATGATTTAAACTCACATCTTGAAAAATTATACAAGTATAAAAAAAGTTTAGAAAAGTTAGAAGAAGATTTTAAAGAAATTAAATTTAAGCGCTCGCATCAAATAGATTATTTAGAAGATGAATACATAAGACAAGATAAAACTTATGGAAATATAAAAAATATTGATTTTAATGACTTTTTAAAAAGGATAAAAGAAACTTTTAAAAATTATGTCAATGATATTGAGGCTTATGAAAAATTAATTCAAAATATTAGTTCATGGGACGATGATAATATAGTTAAAGTTTATGAAATAATAAAAACAATAAAATTAACATTAAAAAATTATGTTGTTGAAAGTTTTAGACTATTTGGAATTGAATTGAGTTATTTATTTGATATTTTTTATAATTATCGTGCACTTTATAATGATATAGATGATAAATTTTGGAATGTTTTAAATTGTTATAATATTAGAAACAATTATAAAAATATAAGAGAATTTAAATATAAAGATGCAATAAATACAGAAATACCAGACTTCAAAATTCATAATAATAAAGGATAAACTATGGATAAAATTAAAGAAAACGAAGGTTTAAATGAAGAAGTAACAGAAGTTGAAAATAGTGCAGATGCTCAAAGTGAAAATGATAACTTTGATATTTTTGATGATGACATTGAAATAGACAATCTTTTAGATGAGTTATTAACAGAAGAAAATAAAAAAGATGATGATTCAGAAAACATAGATAAAGATGTGGACTTTAGTGTTGCTTTGGAGTCTTCACCTAATGAAGAAGTGCTAGAAGAAAGTTTTGATGATGTTATTGCAAGAATTACTAATAGTATTATATCAAAAATAGAAAATGAAGATTCAAGCAATAGTGATTTTGAAGACTCTCTAATTGAAAATAGTGATTCTGTAGAAGAAAGTAATTTTGAAGATGAACAATTTGTAGATAATTTATCAAAAGAAACTGACATTAATTTAGAAACAGAATTAAATGAATATTTTGATGAGCGTCACAAACTTGAAATGGCTTTAAAAGAAATGGTAATTGATAATAATGATGAAGAAACAAATGATTTTGAAAAGTCAACAGTGAAAAATGATAATAAACAGAACTTTGAGCCATTACATGAAAATGAATTTATAGATGTTTTAGAAAATCTTCAAAATAACTTATATTCAACTAGTTTTGATGATTTTAATTCAACTCAAGAAGAAAATGAACGTGAAAATCTTCAAAATAAGCAAGGTGAAGAAACTGAAATTATAGAAACTAAAGATGAAGAGATAACTAGTAATAATATTGAATCATTAAATGAAAATGATTTTGCAAAAATGTTATTAAATATGAAAGAGTCTTTTATAAGTGAAGAAGTTGAAACTATTGAAAATAAAGAAATATCAGTAGGTCAAACAGAATTAGTTGATAATCTTAAATCAGAAGAAAAAATATCAGAAGTAAAAGAGGAAAAATCTAACGAAGATGATAAAAATGAACTAATAAAAAAATCAATTGAGGAACTTAAAAAAGAGGCAGTTGAAGATTTAAATAATACTGAAAATGAAGAAAATAATGAAATTATAGAAAATGCTGATAATTTGAACATTGGAGAAATTTCTAACATAAAAGTAAATGAAAATTTAGAATCAGCAAAAAATAAAGAGTTTATTGAAGAGAAAAACGATGACTCTAAATCAGAAAATACAGTAAAAGAAAAAGATTATATGGAATCTTATAATAGTATTTTTGCTGAGCAAGATATGTTTGAGTATCTTACTAAAGATAATAATTCTTCAAAAGAAAAAGAAGTAAATGAAAGCAAATTAAATGAATACGATACTAATGAAATTATAGACAATGCTTCAACAAAAGAAAATAAAAAAGAAGATGATTTAATTGTTGAAATTTTTGAAATTTCAAAGGAATTATTAAAAAAAGTTCAAGAAATAAGAGATATTAATGAAAATTCCGATTATAAAATAGAAGTTAGTGGCGAATCAAAATTAATAAAATCTCAAAATGAATTAATAGAGGTTATTAAGATTGAGGCATCTAAATCAGAATTTTATTTCAGCGATTTTAAAGACAAGGAAAAAATTTCACTTAATTATTTAAGATGTGCACTTAGTGTTGTAAGTTTCAGATTTTTAGAAAAAATTAATAAGTCAAATTTGGAAAAATTGAAAAGTGATTTATTGATAATTACAAACAACTTACAAAACTTATATAATATAATAGAAGAAACAAATTTAATTGATTCATCTAAATCAGTTATAGAGTCTCTTGACACTTATGCAAAAAACTTACCTAATATAAGTTTTGATAAAAAATTATTTGAAAAACAGGTTTTATTTTATAATATTGAAAGTTTTTATGAAAAAATGCTTAATCCTAAAAAACTTAAAAAAGGGATTAATCAACTTAAAAAATCTAAACATTTAAGTGATGAAGAAATTAATAAAATTGGAGAACTTACAACAAGTGCTGCAAAAATTAATAACTTAGATGAAGATATAAAAGTTAAACTTGATGAATTAAATGCTTTGGTTCAAGAAAAAACATGTCTAAAGAATAAAGAAAAAAGACCAATCGTATCTATAATTTTTACAACATTACTTCTTATATTTAATTTATTTTTGACAAAAAAAGTTATTATTACAAATAATATAGAGGATTGTTTAGGTAATCAAATTAATTTAGAAGTTGATAGTTTCTTTTATGTTGTTGTTGCTATTAATCTTGCCTCTGTTGCTTTAATATTTTTACTTTCTTGTTTTAGCAAAAAATTTAGAACAACATATAGTTTAGCAGTGTCAATGTTAATTATGTATATGTTCTTTAATCTTTATACAAATATGTCATACACTTATGAGACAGGAATTAATTATAATTTTTATTCTTTATGTAATAAAATTTATTATGGTGGATTTGTTTTAATTGCTATTGAAAGTATTATTGCTAAAAAGTTTAAAATCTTCATTTTATTAATTGCTCTTTATATTGGATTTGACTTTCTTGCAAAATTTTTAAATGAATTGTATTATACTCATAAATATGGATATTAATAAAATAAAAATGAACTATGTGAAGTTTTAGCAAAAAACGTAGTTTATTCACCATTAATTAGTTGAAGAGTTACAGAAAATATATATTTTGGTTATTATTTTTGTAGCAAGTAGTTATGGATATAATGATGATTATGTTTTAAAATCATTAAATAAAGTTGTGATTACAAATTGTGCAACTATTGAAAACTTGCGTTCTACGAATGTAGCAGTTTTGACAAATGTAACCTTTGAAAATCCAAATAAAATGAAAATAAAAAAATGGTCAAAGAAATTTTGACCATTTTTTATTTTATAAATATTAATTTTGAATTAATCTAAAACCACTCGGCAGGTTTCAATGTTGTAGTATTTGAAAAGAGCAAGAGCATTTTCGTCTATTTTTTCGCCTGCTATTACGATTGGTATTGCAGGTGGGCAAGAGAGACTAGAAGACGCAAGTGTCATTCCAAGAGTATCACAAACTTTCATTTCTTTAGATGGACTCATTATAGCGTCTTTTATGCTCATTACTTTTTTAGTTTTTGTAAGTTTTGGTGGGTTTTCAAAATTTACACTTTTTTTAGGAAGATTTAAAAGCACATTTTTTAGTTTTTCTAACTCATTTTCTTCCATAAAAGGCGAAAACATCATAACCAAAAAATCTTTGTCACAAAACTCGCAAACAATGTTGTTTTTAAGCAAGTAGGCAGCAATTTCATCGCCTGTATAGCCGTAAGATTTAGTCATAATTGTAAGTTTTAAAGGTTCATTTCCTGTAAATTGAAATCCAATAACTGAAAGTTCATTTTTTAGATTTAAGATAGCATTTTCAGCCTTTGCTAATTTGTTTTTAAAGTCATTTGCAAGTTTATTAAAATTATCTAGTGAAGATAATATTAAATAAGATGGACTAGTAGAAGCAAAGATTTGCATTGCTGTTTCAGCCATATCTAAAATGATTTTAGGTGCTTCTTTTGATATATGAAGATATCCACCTCCTGTTATTACGGGGAGGGTTTTGTGCGCTGAATCGCAGGTAATGTCTGCACCAAGCATTATTGGGTGTTTTAGTTTTGATGAAAAAGCAAGGTAAGCACCGTGAGCATTATCAACTAAAAGTAGCATATTATGTTTTTTGCAAATTTTTGAGTATCCTTCTATATCTGCAATATTTCCTAAGTAGTCAGGACTTGTAACATAAAGAGCAGTTGGTTTTTTATCAAGAGATAAGATTATTTTTTCAAGTTCATCTGCTTGAATTTTGCAAGAAATTAAGCCGTCATCATCGCTTGGATAAATCCACTCTACATCTGCATCAAGCATTGCAACCGCGTTCATAAAAGACTTATGAGCATTTCTCATTGCAAGAATTGTTGTTTTTTCATTTTTACTTTTTGCATAAATACTTGCAAGGTAAATCATCGCGCGAATTGAAAGAGAAGAGCCCTCTGTTGAGTATAAAGTTTTTCCTGTTTTAAAAAGATTTCTAGCATTTTCTTGACTCTCTAAGATGATACCTTTGTTTAAATATAAAACATCTGCACCGTCAATTTCTGTTATATCATATTTTTCATTACCTATAAACTCTTTGCCTTTATGCCCAGGCATATGGAGTCTAAGAGTATTTTGTTCAGCATAGTTATTAACAAAATCGAGAATAGGTGTGTTCATTAATCATCTTCCTCTGATACTTTAACCATAATTGCGCATTCCATTCTTTTACGGAAAAGTTCACAGCCATATTCATACACGCCTTTTACTGAGCCTGTTGCATGGTAAGCATTTGCTGCACAACCACCTGAGCAGTAGAGTCTTGCCCAGCAGTCATTACATTCAGGACGAGTGTAAACATTGCAAGAAGCAAATTCATTTTGAGCGTCTTTATTTGTTATTCCGTTATAAATGTCTCCAAGTTTGTATTTTTCTTCTCCAACGAATTGGTGGCAAGGGTATAAGTCTCCCCAAGGGGTTACTGCCATATACTCAGTGCCTGAGCCACAGCCAGAAATTCTCTTATAAATGCAAGGACCTCCTTTAAGGTCAATCATATAATGGTAGAAAGTGAAAGGATTTCCTTCTCTTCTTCTTTTAATCATAAGGTTTGCAAGTTCTTCATATTGATTAAGAACGATAGGTAAATCTTCTTTTGTAAGTGATGAAGGGTCGCTTTCAGGACCAACAACTGGTTCCATACTAAGTTCGGTAAAACCAAGGTCAAGCATTGTTTCAATGTCTTTCAAAAAGTCAGGGTTTGCATGAGTAAATGTTCCACGCATATAGTAGTTTTTGCCCTCTCTTGCTTTAACTAACTTTTGGAACTTTGGAACAATTCTTTCCCAACTTCCTTTTCCTGCATAGTCTACACGATATTTGTCATGAATTTCCTTTCTTCCGTCAAGGCTAAGAACAACATTGCTCATTTCTTTGTTTGCAAAATCAATTACATCATCATCAATTAGCATACCATTTGTAGTAAGAGTGAAACGGAAATTTTTGCCTGCGTCTTTTTCAATGCTTCTAGCGTAACTTACAAGTTTTTTTACCACATCAAAATTCATAAGTGGTTCGCCACCAAAAAAGTCAACTTCAAGGTTTCTTCTAGTTCCTGAATTTTTTACAAGAAAATCAAGTGCTTGTTTTCCTACTTCGTAACTCATGAGCGCTCTTTCGCCATGGTATTTACCTTGACTAGCAAAACAGTATGCGCAGTTAAGGTTGCAACTATGAGCAATATGAAGACAAAGAGCCTTTACAACACCAGCACTTTTTTCTTTAAATTTTGTTGCAAGTGGTTTAAAGGTGTCAGGTGAGAAAAGTTTTCCCATTTCCTTTAATTCTTCAATATCAGAAAAACATTCTTCAATTTCGCTTTCTGTAACATCAGGTCTACCTTGATATTTTTCTAAAATAAGTTTTTTAATTTCATCATGTGATAATTTTTCATAATTTTCTATAATATCGTAGGCAACTTCGTCAACCACATGGACAGAACCAGAGCAAATATCAAGCACGATATTATAACCACCAAGTTTATAACAATGAATCATAAGTATTCTCCAAATATATTTTTATCATAAAAAAATCCGCCAAGATGACGGTTTTTTTAGTAATTATTTCTTTCTAACATTTTCGCATTGTTGGTTAGCGATACCACAACTTGTTTTACAAGCAGATTGGCAAGATGTTTGACATTCACTGCAACCACCATTTTTAGCACTTTCACAAAGATTTTTTGTTTTTAAAGTTTTAATTCTTTTCATTTTTTTCCTCCGAAAAATATTCTATACAAGTATATCATAGCATTATTAATTAGTCAAGTAAGTAAAGTTTGTTTTTTTGAATTAATTATGTTATATAATATAATAAAATTAATCTATGTCGATTTTTGTCGAAATAATAGTAAATATGGAGGATGTATGATATAATTTTTTTAATAAATTTTTAATTAAAATTTTTAGCACAAAAAAAAGAAAGAGCAAACTCTTTCTTACCCGCCAACTGCGGTATGATTAGAATACATATATTTGAACTCGTTATGTTATCCTAATTAGATATTATCAAAATTTTTACAGGGAGTCAAGTAAAATGAACAATTATTATATTGGATTAGATATAGGAACAGAGAGCTGTGGTTGGGCAGTAACTGATGAAAACTACAACATTTTAAGAGCAAAGGGCAAAAAACTTTGGGGGGTTCGCCTTTTCGACCCAGCAGTATCGGCAGTTAGTAGAAGAGTAAAAAGAGCAAGTCGTAGGAGACTTGTTAGACAAAAACTAAGACTTGATTGGTTTAGAGGAATTTTCAAGCCAGAAATTGATAAGATAGACCCAAATATGCTAGATAGATTAAAATATAGCAGTTTGTGGCTAGAAGATAAGCCTAAATTAAATGAGAATTTAACAACGAAAGACTCATTATTCTTTTCAAATGTAAAAGAGGGGCTTACAGATAAAAAATATTTTGAAGATTATAAAACAATCTATCATTTAAGAAGTGAACTTATAGATAGACCAGCAGAAGATGTAAGACTTTTATATCTTGCAGTTCACAACATTATAAAAAGAAGAGGTCATTTTTTATATGAAGGTGATTTTGAAAATAACGGAAGTATTAAAAAATTAATCAATTATTTAATAGATAGTTTTTCAGAGTTTGATATTGATGAAATTAATGATGTTTGTTTGAAAAAAATTGACGAAAGTGAAGAAGAAAAAATCCAAGAGATATTAATCAGTAAAATTGGATTAAATCAAATCAAGTCAAAATTTAACGAAATTTTTAATGCTAAGTCAAAGGGTTCTAAATCTCTTGTTGCATGCTTTGTTAATGGTAAAATAAACCTTAAAGATATTTTTAAAATTGAAACAGAAGATGATTTAAAATTAAATTTTAATGATGAAGATTTTGATGCTAAATTTGATACAATAAAAATTAATTTAAGTGAAGAACAGGAAAGTTTTGTTTTAAGCGTAAAACAAATATTTTCAATTATGCAACTTAGAAAACTATTAAATGGTAGAGATTATATCTGCCAGTCAATGGTGGATTTGTATAATGAACATAAAGAACAACTTAAGCATTTTAAAGATTTTATTAAATATTATCATAAAAGCCAATATTATAAAATTTTTAGAGAACCACAAGATAACTTTAAAAAAGATAAAGAAAAATATACAAACTATGCACTCTATGTAAATGGGAGTATCTTTGATGGTAAAAAGAGAGTTGTTAATCTTAACAATTCTGATAGGAAAAAAGAAGAATTTTATAAATTTGTAAAGAAGGTTTTAGAAAGAGATGTTGAACTTGAAGATTATGATGTTGAAATTTATAATAAAGAAAAGCAAAGAATTTTAGATGCAATTGAAAACGATAGTTTTTTAGTAAAACAAAGAACTAACTCAAATTCAGTTTTTCCTAATAAACTATACGAAAAAGAACTTAAAAAGATTTTAGAGGTAAATGCAGAAAAATTTGAATTTTTAAAAGAAAGAGATGAGAGTGGTTTAACAAACATAGAAAAAATACTTAAAATTTTATCTTTTAGAATTCCTTATTTTGTTGGACCTATTGGCTCAATAGATGGAGTTGAAAAGAAAACAGGTTGGATTACAAGAGATAAAAAATTTGACCTTAAGCCTTGGACACTTCAAAAAACAGTAAATTTTGACGAGGCAGAAGATAAGTTTATTACAAATATGACTAATAAATGCACATATTTAAAAGATAAAGATGTGCGTCCTAAAAATTCGATTATATTCTCTAAATTTAAAGTTTTAAATGAACTAAATAAATTAAAAATCAACGGAAATGAAATTTCTGTAAAATTAAAACAAGATATATTTACAGAACTTTTTGAGAAAAAACCTAAGGTAACTTTAAAAACATTAAAAGATTTTTTAGTTTCGAATAATTATTATACTCAGGAAGAAATAAAAGAGATTTCTATAACAGGAATAGATAAAGAGTTTGTAAATAATTATGCATCATATAGTAAACTTGTTAATTTACCTTGTTTTGATAAAACTTTTGTTGATAAAAATTTAGATAATTTTGAAGAGGTTATAAAGTATCATACTATCATTTCAGATAAGACTCGACTAGAAAAGAGAATAAGAAATAAATTTTCTCACATATTTAGCGAAGAGCAGATAAAGGCTCTTAAAGGCTTTAATTATCAAGGTTGGGGAAGTTTATCAAAAGAATTTTTAACATTAGATTTTGCAAATATAACAGCAAATGAAAGACTTGCAGAAGGTGAAGTAACTAATATTTTAAATGAACTTTGGGAAACTAATCAAAATCTTCAAGAAATAATTTATAACACAAACTATGAATTATTAGAAGAGTTACAAAAGTATGGAGAAAAACAAGTAGATGATATTGCTTATGAGCAGGTAGATAATCTTTACTGTTCACCTGCTGTTAAAAGAGGTGTTTGGCAAACCATTAAAATTTTAAAAGAAATTATTAATGAACTTGGAGAAAAACCTAAGAAAATTTTTATTGAAGTTACTAGACATGACGAAGAAAAGGGTGACAAGGGTAGAAAATTATCTAGACAAACAAATCTTTTAAATATGTATCAGTCAAAAGAGTTTAAAGATGTTGTTGAAAAATTAGGAGTTGACCTTGGTGAACTTTTAAATGAGTTGAATCATAAAAATAATAATGAGTTAAGAAGTGAAAAACTTTATTTATATTTCTTGCAACTTGGCAGATGTGCTTATTCAGGAAATAAGATTGATATTAAAGATTTATTTGATGATAATCTATATGATATAGACCATATTATTCCTAGGTCAAAAAGAAAAGATGATAGTATAAACAACAAAGTTTTAGTTGAAAAAACTTTAAATGAAACCAAAAGCGATAATTTCCCAATTTACTCTATTAGACCAGACTGGGTTATTAAGCAAAAAGATTTTTGGAAACAATTAGTTAAATTAAAATTAATGAGCCAAGAAAAGTTTGATAGACTTGTTAGAACAGATGATTTATCCGATGATGAAATGGGAAGTTTTATTGCAAGACAACTTGTTGAAACAAACCAATCAAATATGGCAGTCATTGAACTTCTTAAATCATATTTAGGAGAAGAAACAAAGATTATTTATTCAAAAGCAAAGTTTGTAAGTGAATTTAGAAACAATTATGATATTCCAAAGAGTAGACTTGTAAATGACTTGCATCATGCAAAAGATGCATATCTTAATATTGTTGTTGGAAATGTTATTAATAATAGATTTACAGACGACCCAAGAAACTTTTATAAATATGACAATGAAAATAAAGTTACTAAAAAAACTGATGAATTATTTAACTATGTTATTAGAAACTGGCATGATAGAAATGATATAGTTTGGAATGGCAAAAAAGATATTGAAAGAATAAAAGATATTTGTTATAAAAATGATTGCCTTGTTACTCGAATGAGTTATGTAAAAGAAAATGGTGATTTTTATGATGAAACAGTTTATAAAAGTAAGAAAAATGATGAAAAGCAAGGTGATTTAATTCCACTTAAAGGCGATATGAACAACCCACTTTCAAATGTTGAAAGATACGGTGGTTATAACAAATTAAAAACAGCATACTTTATGGTTGTTGAAAGTAAGGTTTATAAAAAGAAGAAAAAAGAGATAATAACAGAAACTATAAAAACAATAGAGATGGTTCCAAGATTAATTGTTCAAAAGTATAAAAATGACTCAGATAAAGAACAGAAAATTTTTGAATACGTTGTTTCTCAAAACAATCTTATTGATGCAAAAGTTATTGTTCCAAAATTAAAAATAAAATCAACATTAAAAATTGGAAATGGTCTTTATTGGCTTGCTGGTAAAACAGGTAGTCAATTTATATTACATAATGCAAATCAATGGTTTGTTAATCAAAATCAAACAAAGTATGTAAAGGCTATTGAAAAGTATATAGAACTTAAAATTGCTAAAAAAGATAGTAGTCTTGAAGAAATAGAAAATAAGGTTATATTATCTAAAAAGAAAAAAAATAATAATAAAGAAATATGTCTAACTAAAGAAGAAAATTTATCGTTATATAATAAAATAATTGAGCAACTTAGTAAAAATATTTATGCAGGACTTTCATTATCAGATAGTTTAAGACAAAAATTAATAGACAAGAAAGATTATTTTGAAAATGAATTAAATGTAATTAATCAAGCACAATGTTTGCACTCTATTTTAAAGAGTTTGTCAACAGGAGCAGAAATTACTGATTTATCACTACTTAAAGAAGGTTCAAGTGTGGGAAAAATATTAATTAATAAAAATATAACAGATAAAGATATAGTTTTAATCGAGCAGTCTCAAACGGGATTGTGTAACAAATATACAAGGTTATAATTATGAGTTTTAGAACAGTTGTTATTAAAGAAAGGTCTAAGTTAGATTTAAAATTAAATTATTTAGTTTGTAGAAATACAAGTGAAACAAAAGTTTATATTCCAGAAATTTCAGTTCTGATATTAGAATCAACTGCAATTTCTCTTACCACGGCTCTTATTAGTGAACTTATAAAAAATAATGTAAAAATTATTTTTTGTGATGAAAAACACAACCCTGAGAGTGAAATATGCTCTTATTATGGCAGTTATAATAGTTCAAAAAGAATTATGGTTCAAATAGATTGGAGCAGTCAAACTAAAAAAAGAGTGTGGGCAGAAATTATTAAAAATAAAATAAACAAACAAGCGCAGTTTTTGGCAGAGTTAAATTTCTCTGCCGAGGCTGAAATGCTTTATAGTTATGAGTCGCAGGTCATTTTAAATGATGAAACCAATAGAGAGGGGCATTCAGCAAAGGTTTATTTCAATAGATTATTTGGTCTTGATTTTTGTAGAAGAAATCAAAGTTTTATAAATGGCGCTCTTAACTATGGTTATGCAATACTTTTATCATGCTTTAATAGAGAAGTTTCTAAAAATGGTTACATAACTCAAATTGGTATTTGGCACAGAAACGAGTTTAATACATATAATTTATCAAGTGATTTAATGGAGCCGTTTAGAGTATTAGTAGACAGAATTGTTTATAATTTAGATGACGGCGATAATGAATATAAACTAAAAATTTTAGACCTTTTTAATATACAACTGAAAATTGATGGTAAAAATCAATATTTAGAAAATGCTATTTCTATTTATTGTCAAAGTGTTTTTAATTCATTAGAAAAAAATAATGTTGAGATGATAAGGTTTTATGAGTAATAGGATTATGAGATTAATAGTGTTTTTTGATTTACCGTCAGTTACTAAAAAAGATTTAATGGAATATAGAAGATTTAGAAAGTTTTTAATAAAAAATGGTTTTATTATGATGCAAGAATCTGTATATTCAAGGCTTGTTTTAAATAACAATTCAACAAAACTTTTAAAAAATCAATTAAAGAAAAATTTGCCATCTGCAGGCCTTGTTCAAGTTATGCAAATTACAGAAAAACAATTTAATGATATTGAATATTTAATTGGTAAGGGACAATGTAAGATTATTGATTCAATGGATAGGGTGGTGCAAATATGAAACTTATAAATAGTAAAATTGACTATATTTTTGATTTTTCTAAAAATGATACTTATTCTTTGGTTATTGAAAATCCTAATGAGTTTTATAGTTTAACAATGGAACTTTTTTATCAGTGTTCTAGCGATTTAGATGGTGAGTGGGTATTTGGAGTTAATAATGAAATAAAAAGTATTTCAAAAAATTTATTACTCCTTCATAACTATTATGAGTTTTCTTGTTCTAGTAAAAAGATTGATAGTTTAATAAATTCAACTATATTAGATGCTTTAAAAACAAATGATTATTTTGAAGAAATTAGTAGTATAAATAGTGAACTTTTCAAAATTAATGACAAAATCTGTGAAAAAGTTGATTTACCGATAGAAAGTTCTTTTGAGATAGATTTTGATAGTATTGTAAAATTATTAAATTATAAAATAAAAGATGATTTAGATTTTTTAAATAAACTTATAACATATATTGATATTTTTATAAAGATAAAAAAAATTAAAGTAGTTGTTTTTATCGGGCTTTTTTCATACCTAAGTGAGCAAGAGATTGATAATTTAATAAAACAATTAAGGTATATGGATATAAAAATAATGTTTATTGATAATTATGATAAATGTCCATTTAAATATGTAAAAAAAATAATAATAGATAATGACCTTTGTATTATTTAGTTGTAAAAAATTTTAATTTATATTATAATAAATATGCTAGATTATTTTTAGAATAAAATGCCGTAAGCATAAAGTAATTTTCAAAATTTGAGGTTTGAGAGTTATGTTATTCTAAATACTACTAAAACAGATGTGCTTTTAAAGGCATTGGGAGTAGCAGTTTGAGAGTTATGTTATTCTAAATACTACTAAAACACCCAACTAAATATAGTACCACAATCTAACGTTTGAGAGTTATGTTATTCTAAATACTACTAAAACATAT
>JAFTMY010000099.1 GCA_017452165.1 Clostridia bacterium
CCGGGTCGACAGACCGAACCCCTTGCGGGTCGAGTCCACCCTAATAATTAAAATATAGTTAAATAAAAAATCACTCATAGTGAGTGAAATTTGTTGGTAGGAATGAGTGGACTCGAACCACCGACCCCCACCTTATCAGGGTATTACCCTAAATCGCAAGTATTTTTCCCTATGTATTAAAAGCCCTTTATTTATAGCATTTTTAGAGTGCTATTTTTTATTTGCTACAATGAAAAATAATTTTAGTGTAGCAATTTGTAGCAAATAGCCCATTTTATAGCATTTTAGTCGCTTTTAAACTATCTAAATCGCCCTAAACATAACTAAACATTTTTAGTCTAGTTTTTATTTTAACTTTTTCATCAAGTCTAATATAGTTTGTTTGCCGTCTTGTGAAAGATTGTTATACAAATCTAAAACATTCTTATCTTCTTTGTTATAGTGTTCACCCATATAAAAGAAATCTTGTGGAGTTATATCTACAATGTCAAAAAATTCAAGCAATGTGCTAACTTTTAATTCAACACTCTTGTTTTCTATTCTTTTCATAAATTGCTCACTATAACCAAGTCTTAAACTTGTTTCCCTTGCTGATAAATTTGCTTTTGTTCTAAAATATCCAATTCTATGGATAATGTCATCATAATTAATTTTCTTTTCCATAATTTACACTCCAATATTTGATACTTATATTTTACCTAATATTGAAATTTATAACCCTGCAGACAATGACCCCAAGATTACAAATATCACCCAATGTCCGACACTGTATGGTTGACAAATGATTGTAAAAATCATATAATGATTGAAAATCAATCATTGAGTGGAGGTTTTAACATATTGTCAGACATTAAGTGTTCTTTCTTTGGTCATAGAAAAATTGTGATTACCGAAGAGCTTAAACAAAAAGTAAAAGAAATTATTGAAGATTTGATTGTTAGCCACAATGTGTTAACTTTCTTGTTTGGCAGTCGCAGTGATTTTGATTACCTTTGTCATTTAGTGGTTACTGAACTTAAAGAAAAATATCCCAACATAAAAAGAATTGCCTACACTTGCAGGAGTGAAACCTGCACTTTGGAAAGTGAACGTGCCCACTGGGAAGAAGTTTATAGTCATTTTAGAAAAGAAAAGGTTACCTTACTTGGTGTTGAAGAAGAATTTGAACACAAAACAAAATACACATCAGGACGTGCAAGTTATGTTGAAAGAAATCAAGCAATGATAAATGATAGCGATTATTGTATTTTCTACTATGACGAGAACTACCAACCCGAAATGCGAAAATACTCAAAACGAAATATTGGCTATTATCAACCTAAATCTGGCACAAAACTTGCCTATGACTATGCCAAACAAAAGAAAAAGATTATATTTAATATAAAAATCTAAAAACTTTTTGAAAAATGACACTATTTTAATAAATATATGTTATACTGAACTTAACATAATAATTATAAAGTTCGTAAAGGAGAAAAAATATGAAGAAATTATTAACTTTTTTATTTGCTATATGCTTAATTTTGCCTTGTGCTTTTATTTTGACTGCTTGTAATCCTGGTGGCACCCCACCTCCTCCAGGACCACAAAGTCCTGTAACTGGTTTTGGTGTAAGTTCAGGTAATGTAGAATTTTACTTGAGAGATATAAATGCAAATGATGTAAATGATATGACTATGCCTGTGTTTAATGGCGGCACAAATGAGTTTTCTATGTGGCTATCAGATAGTTATGACAGAGACACTCTAAAGGTTTTTGTAAACAACGAGGAAGTAGAATGGACCAAACTAGATGACCCAGAATATGACACTAGAGCCATAGATTATTTCAATATTAGAAAGATAGGCACACTTTCTCTTACTAACCTAAAAGGAAACATTGATATTACTGTAGAATGTGAGGAGGAAGAGATTAGTTTAGTATTTGAACCTCAAACTCTAGATGCTGACAAAATGGCAATATTAAGTGATTTTCACTTTATTACAAAAGATGATGGTGGAAATGAAGAAAAAACTTCGTTTGATACTATAGCTCAAGATGGATATACTATAAAAACCACATATTCTCAAGTAGTAGCTATGGAAAATGAACTTACAGGTTATACAAAAGGCATTTTAGTAGAAAGTGATAAGAAAATGGGATATTATAATTACTATTCTATGATTATGTCTCAAAACCCAGAGAATGGAAATGTAGTATGGGACTCACATATTTGTGGTACTGATAAATATAAGTCATATATGCTTATGCTTCCAGAAAATGGGCTTTCTAAAGAAATCGCTCTAAGTTTTAATCCTGAAATGATAGAAGTAACTAATCTTGAAATCGGTGGTATGAGCGCTAATGATTCTATCACAACTATTAGTCATAATGCATGGAATGCAGATGAAAACACTGCAGTTACTATTAGTTTAAATCCTTATACTGGTGTGGACTTTAGTAATGCAAAATTGATGATATATGATAAAGAAATACCTTTTGAAAATGTTGGAGGCACATATCAAGTTACAATTCCTGCAGGAGCAATGCCTGTAGATTATTACGATAATACTACAAATGAAAAAACTAGTTACTATGGTGGTGGTTTTAGTCCATCAAATTATGCTATTTATGTAGATGGTATAGATTATTCTAGTGCTACATTCCATACTATCGAATTTGCAGATGTATTAGATAGAAACTTAGCTGGCGTAACTGCAATTCCGTATTATAGCGAATTTAGATATGAAGAAGTAGATGGAGAATATTTTACTTACTATCAATCTTATTATAGACATAATGAAAGTGCCGTTACCGGATTCCAATTTATGAATAATGAAGCTAGACCAGATGCCATAATTTTAAGAGAAAAAATTGATGGTAATTGGTCAGAAAGAACTATAAGCATAGCAGAATATTATAATTTAGACCCAAATGAGTATCCAGATAATGAATATACCGATAATAATGTAGTAGATGATATCGATGTAATGGTTAAATTTTATGGTGGTATGCTACAGTCTATATGTATAAGATTTAGTGTAGAATACGAAACAGAGATAGCACCAAGTTTTAATTAAATTAAAAATAAAAAATATATTTCAAAACAAAATCTATTAGGAAAATCCTAGTAGGTTTTTTATTTGCAAATCCCTAAAAACGGATTTAAGCTTATTTCAACTAAAAACTTTGTCGAAAGCCCAACACTTTATAAAATTTTATGTTATAATGATTGCATAGAAAGGAGTTTTGTTTATGAAAATACAAGGAACACCTGAAGAAATGGAACAAGCGAAAAATTGGTGGAAAGACCAAAAAAAGAGAATTGACGAAGAATATAAAAAAGCCAAGAAGAAAGACAAAAATGCTAAAAAAGATACTTCTCTTGTTAGCCCTGAAAATAAAGAAAGAACCTATCGCAGACACGAGGTTAGTTTTTCACAAATCAAAGGAGATAGAAGTCAAAAATATTTAGACAATTATCTTGCAAAACACAGCTCACAAGAAGATGATTGGAAAAAACAACTTGATGACGAACTAACAAAAAAAGTTATGTATAGAGCCATTTATCGTTTTGAAGGCAATGATAGAGAAATTTTGCTTATGTTTATGCAAAATATAACACAAAGAGAAATTGCTGAAAAACTTGGAATCTCTGCAAGTGCTGTTAGTCAAAGATTGAAAGTTCTTAAAGAAGATTATAGAATTATGCTTTGTAATGACTATGAATTTAAGAAAACCAAACAATTTAGAGATTTGAAATGGGAAAGCAAAAAGGCATTTAACAAATGTCTTGATGAGATTAGAAGAACTGGCAAATTTACAATAAACCTAAATGATGTGCTAGACCTTATACAAGAAGTTAAGAAAATAATCAAAAAGACCATTAGCACAGGTGCAGATAAAAATATCAAACAAAAGTTATCTCAAAAAATTGATTACTCTAACCTAGATGATAATTGGATTAAGCAAACAAACAAAATATTTGCAGATTATGGAATTGAGGCTCATTTTGAGAACTTAAAAAACTTCAAAGGCAATTTCTTCCAAGTTGTGAAAATGGTTGAAGATTTTATTGAAGAACTACAAGAAAAGGCACTAAAAAAGGAAAATTAAAAGAAATTTTTAACAAAAACTCAATTTTGCCTTAATTTTTACTAAA
>JAFTMY010000100.1 GCA_017452165.1 Clostridia bacterium
AGATGTATAGAAAATGAAATTTTAATGCATCTTAGAAAAACCTCTAAGCAAAGAAGAGAAGTATCTCTTGATGAACCTATAAACACTGATTCAGAGGGTAATGCTCTATGTATTGCGGATACTCTTAGTGGAGACCCAGATGAAGTTTCTCGAGACATGGATAAGAAAGATGAAAAATCAAATTTAATAGAAGTGCTTAATAATTTAAATGAGAAAGAAAAAGAAATAATGTGTATGCGTTATGGTCTTTATGGAAAAAGTGAAATGACACAAAAACAGGTTGCAGATTTTTTTGATATATCTCAATCTTACATTTCAAGAATTGAAAAAAAGATACTTGATAAAATGAAAAGTGAAATATTAAAACTAGCATAAAAACAGTGCAAGAGGATTTTTCTCTTGCACTTAAAAATTTTAAATCAATAATTAAATGATGTATTTTTTACGAAAAAAACAATCATTTTTTTATAATTATTAATCTTATTTGCGTTTTTTATATAAAATTATTAATTCACATTTTCTTTAATGTCTTTTAAGGCGTCTTTTTCAAGTCTTGAAACTTGCGCTTGACTAAGTCCAATTATTGATGAGATTTCCATTTGTGTTTTTCCTAAATAATATCTTAAAAATAGTATTTGCTGTTCTCTTTTACCAAGTGTTTTTAATGCCTCTTTAAGCGCTGTTCTTTCTATTATTTTTTCATCAGAAGACTCATCTTTTATTTGATCCATTATCATTAATGAATCTTTGTCGTCATGAAAAACTGTGTCATAGAGAGAAACAGGTTCACTTATTGCATTCATTGCTTCTGCTATCTGTTTTTCAGGTAGTCCTGTCTCTTTTGCTATTTCCTCAATAGTTGGTTCTTTGTTATAAGAGTTTATGATTTTTTCTTTGGCTTGAAGTGCTTTGTATGCTGTGTCTCTTATGCTTCTTGTGATTTTTATACAACTACTGTCTCTTAAAAATTTTCTAATTTCACCTATAATCATTGGAACAGCATAGGTTGAAAATTTAACACCAATTGTTGTATCAAAATTATCAATTGACTTAATGAGACCAATGATGCCAACTTGAAAAATATCATCAGCGTTGTTTTTACCTGCTGAAAATCTTTTTACAATAGAAAGCACAAGTCTCATATTATAAATAATAAATTCTTCTCTTGCGTTATTATCTCCCTGTTTAATAAGGTTCATTAGTTCATTTAATTTCTCATTGTTACATTTTGGAAGGGTTGATGTATCAACACCACAAATTACTACTTTACTTGCCATTTTTACCTCATAGTTATGTTTTGCTAAAAATATTTTTTTATGCAGTGTGTTACAAATTAAATTTTAGGAATATAATTAAAATATGGAAGTTTCATTTTTAGATTTAAAAGAGAGAGAAATTATAAATGTTTATGATGGTAAAAAATTAGGACGAATTATTGATGTTGTCTTTGATAATCGAAATGGAATTGTTAAGGGGATTATTGTGCCTGGTGACAAAAAAATCTTTCGTAAAGCCGAAGATGTTTTTATTCCGATTGATAAAATAAAAAGAATTGGAAATGATGTTATTTTAGTAGGTATTCAAAGTGAAGAGCGTTATAGACAAACTAGATTTGAAAGAAATGAAGATAGAGTTAGTAGGTCTTTTGAAAATTATTATGATACCTATATGGCTAATAGTTATTATCAAAATAATAAGAAACAAAGTAGAAAACAAAAATCAAAAATAGTTTATAGTAGGGGGGATTCAAGTAAGGTTGAAGAAAAAGAAAGTAACCAAATAGTTTCTTATGTTAGATTAAAACCATTAGAACGAAAAAAATATAAATAAAATAATCCAATTTGGGTTATTTTTTTATTTTAATTTAATAAAATTTAATATGGATAATAATAGTGTAAATATTAGAGATATGTCGCTCTTAAATGTAAAGATTAATACAAGATATAAAATAAATAAGTTTAATTTAGAAAATAAAGATGTGATTTTACTTTTAAATAATTTAGGAATTTGTGAAGATGAAAATGTAATGGTTTTAAAATCTAATTATGGTAATAATTCACTACTTGTAAATGTTTCAGGAATTAACTTTGCTTTAGATAAAAAGGTTTGTGCAGGTATTATTGTTAAATGAAAAATGTAATTTTAGTTGGAAATCCAAATGTAGGAAAAACAACACTATTTAATACTTTAACTAAAAGAAATGAAAAGGCAAGTAATTGGCATGGAGTTACAGTTGATATAAAAAACAGCAAATGTAAAATTAAAAGCGATGAGTTTTTAATTTTAGATTTACCAGGGGTTTATTCATTAAATCCTTATTCCCAAGAAGAAAAAATTGCTTGTGATTTTTTATGTAAAAATAAAGATAAATTAATAGTAAATATCTGTGATGCAAATACATTAAAAAGAAACTTAAAACTAACAAAAGAACTTATAGATAATTCTTATAATGTTATACTTGCTGTAAATATGATAAGCGAAGTAAAAGATGTTAATTTAGAAGAAATAAAAAACATTTTTAATGTGCCTGTTATTGGGATTGATGCAAGAAAAAATGAAAGTGTTGATGTTTTAAAAACTGCAATTTATGATTATTTTCATCAAAATAATGCAAAAAAACAACAAATTATTAGAAAAATTAATAATAAAATAGATAATTACGATAAAATTATTTATAATTTAAATCAAAATATAGATAATAAATTAATAAATAAAATTGATAAAATATTACTTAATAAATTTGTTTTTTTACCTGTATTTTTAGGTTTGATTTTTTTAATATTTTATTTAACATTTGGAGATTTTGGAAATTTATTTTCAAAAATTTTAAATGAGTTTTTTATGAAAATTTATTTAAGATTTTCTTATTTTATAAATAGTTTAAATACCCCAAAAATAATAAAAGATTTTTTAATTAAAGGTGTGTTAAATTCATTTATTTCGCTATTGTCATTTTTACCTCAAATATTACTTTTGACAACATTAATAAATATTTTAGAAGATACAGGATTTATGTCTAGAGTTGCATTTATGTTTGATGGTATACTTAGAAAAATTGGACTTACAGGTAAATCTTTATTTAGTATTATGATGGGATATGGTTGCACAACAACTGCAATTTTAACAACAAGAAATTTGGAAAAGATGCCTGTAAGAAGAAGGACTGCATTTGTTTTACCGTTTACAATTTGTCAGGCAAAACTTCCAATTTTTTTAACAATTGCATCATTATTTTTTAATAAAAATAAGTATCTTTTTGTATTTTTACTTTATTTAATTTCTATTATTTTTATGATTATCTTTTCATCTATTTATAAGAAATTCATACCAGATAAAGAGGATTTATCAATTATGGAACTTCCAAAATATAGATTACCTTATTTAAAAAAAATAATAAAGGACGGAATGAATATTTGTTTTGAATTTTTATATAAGGTAGGAACAATAATTATATTTGTGAGTGCAATTTTTTGGTTACTTCAAAACTTTACATTAAAATTAGAATATCTTAATGGTAATAATTATTCAAAATCAATTTTGTATCAAATATCTAGTAAAATTGAAGTTATATTTAAACCAATAGGGTTAGGTCAAGCAGGTATAATATCAGCACTTTTTCTAGGTATTGTTGCTAAAGAATTAGTAATTGTTGGGTTGTCATTAATTAATGGTGTAATTGGTATAAATGACTTAGTTAATTCGTTAGTTTTAAATTCATCGAATTGTTATTTTACTTTTAATTCTAGTATTGTATTTTTAATTTTTATTTTGGTTTATTCGCCTTGTATTTCGTCAATATCAATGATAAAAAATGAACTTGGTTTTAAATCGGCTATTTATATTTTTATTTTCCATTTTATGCTAAGTTATTTAATATGCTTTATAATATATAGACTTTTATTAAATATAAACATTTTATATTTTTTGATAATAGTTTTTATTCTTGCTATATTTGTAAAATTTATGTTAAAATTAAATAGAAATAAATTGTGCAAAGGAAATTGTAATGCGTGTAGAAAAATTTAATAGTAATAAATCTGATAAAATTTCAAATTTGATTAGTAAGAATTATCCTAGTATATCTTATAATCAAATTATGAAATTATTTAGAAATAAAGATATAAAAGTTAATGGAAAAAGGGTGTCCAAAGATATAGTTATAAATGCTAATGATGAAGTGTTGTTTTATATTTCTGATGAAGAGTTAAAAGTTGATTTTGATATCATTTATGAAGATGAAAACATTGTTGTAATTTTTAAACCTAGAAAAATAGAGGTGGAAAATGAAACAGAAAACTGTATTGTAAAAATGCTATGTAATCAATTAAATCAGGAATTATTTGCAGTTCATAGACTTGATATGAATACTACAGGACTTTTAATTTTTGCAAAAAATATACAAGCAAAACTTTCACTTGATAGTGCATTTAAAAATAGAACATTGAATAAATTTTATATTGCTCTTGTATCTGGTAGACCTGAAAAAAACAAAGATGATTTAGTAGCATATCTTAAAAAATATGAAAATAAATCAATGGTTGAAATTTCTAATTTTCCGCAAAAAGGTTATGAAAAGATTGAAACTAAATATAAAATTGTTGATTTTAACGAAAATTTGTCGATTTTAGAGGTTGAACTTATAACAGGTAAAACTCATCAAATAAGGGCTCATCTATCTCATATAGGTTGTCCAATAATTGGAGATGAAAAGTATGGAGATAGTATTTTAAATAAAGAATATAAGGTAAAATATCAATGTTTATGTGCTTATAAAATAGTTTTTAAATTTAAAGAAAATGACTGCTTATATTATTTAAACAATAAGGAAATTTTGCTTGAAAATGAAAAAATAGATTTTTTAAAATTTTATAAATAAAAAATTAATCTCTTTTACATACTATTTGTAAAGGAGATTTTTTATGTCAACAAGTTTTATAATTTTATCAATAATAATATTACTTATTATGTTTGGTGTTGGTCAAAGAATTTTAGATAGTTTAAGACTGTCAGATAAATCAGCACTTTTAATTTTAATTGCAATTTGTATTGGGCTTGTTATTCCACCAATTTGGATTGGTGAATATTTTTGTTTTTCAATCGGAGGTTTTTTAATTCCACTTGCTCTTTCAATTTATTTGCTTATTTGTTGTGGTCTTTCAAGAGATTTAATTAGAGCAGTTGTAGGAACTGTGGTTGTTGCGGGTATAATTTATGCTTTAGAGTGGATAATGCCAGCAGACCCTGAAGAAATGATAATTGATAATATGTATATTTATGGACTTGTAGCAGGTGTTGTTGCTTACATTTTAGGAAGAAGCAGAAGAAATGCTTTTATCTCTTGTCTTTTTGGAATTACTCTTGCTCAACTTGTTCAATGGATTGTAAATTTCTATAACGAAACACCTTCAATTTTAGGTCTTGGTGTTGGTGGGGCTTTTGGAGCATATATAGTTTCAATAATTATTTCTGTTGCTGTAAGTGAGTTCCTTGGAAGATGTTTTGAAATGGCAAGTGGTGGCACAGAAAAGAAAGAATATAACTATAAAACTGGAACTTATGATTCAGAAAAAAATGGAAAACTTACTGAAAATACAAATTTAAAAGAGGAAAGAATTAATAATATTGAAAATGTAAAAAACGCAAATTCAATTAAAAATGATGATAAAAAACTAACATTTAGTCCATTTGTAAAGGAGGAAAGTGTAAATGAAGAAACTATTTAGTATTTTTGCTGTTATAATTTCTTGTTTTTTAGTTATGTTTACAATTGTAGTAAATAATACATCTTTTGCTGATACAACAAAAGCATATTATACAATTTATAAAGATAAAACTCAAAAAGAAGTTTTATTTTTAAGAGGTGATGGAGTTTCTGTTGGTGATAAGTATCTTTCAAAAGATAATAAATTATATGAGATTGTTTCTGTTAATGATAAGGATAAAACTGCTTATGTTAAATTTTTAAAAGATGAGGAACTTCCAAAGGTAAATGTATCTAAAAATGCAAGTGTTAGCAGTTCAAAAACAGCAAAAGCAGATACAGCAAAAAAAGTTGGAATCTATCATACTCATAATGATGAGAGTTACTTTACACCAGATGGTGTTGACTCTATTTATGGTAAAGGTGGAATTCATGATGTTGGTTTAGCGCTTTCTAAAAATTTTAATAAATTAGGGGTGGAAACTATTTATAGAGAAGATTTACATTTGCCACATAACTCTGGTGCTTATACAAGAAGCCAAGTTACTGCAAATGCTCTTTTAAATTCAGGAGTTGATGCTATTTTTGATATTCATAGAGATTCTACAAAAAGAAGTGAGTATTTAACAAAAGTTGATGGAAAAGAAATGAGTCATATTAGAATGGTTGTTGGAGCATCAAGTGCAAACTACGAAGAAAATAAAAATTTTGCTTACACAATCAAGGCTTATGCTGATGAAGTATATCCAGGTCTTGTAAAAGATATTTATATAGGAAAAGGAAATTATAATCAACAACTTACTCCACGTGCAATGCTTTTTGAAATGGGTTGTGAAAATATTGAAAAAGATTATGTTATTAAATCAACAGATTATCTTGCAAAGGTTTTAACAGGTGTTTTATATGGAAATGAAAATAAAACTAGTCCAATTGCAAATGAAACAACTCAAATTGTAGACAGAGGAAATACAGACCAAAATGCAAGTTTAGTTAGTGATAGCAGTGCTGTTAATTCTAATACTACACTTTATGTAACATTAGGTATTATTGGTGCAGTAGTCGGTATCTTTGCAATAGTAATGCTTGTATCAAAAAAGGCAAGATATAAGGTTGGTAGATTTTTCTCAGAATTGTTTGCAGGATTATTTGGCAAAAAAAAGGCACATAGATAAGTTATAAAAATTCACTCTAAAAGGGTGAATTTTTTATTTATATCAATATTATTTTATGTTGATAAAGGATAAAAATTTTTACAATTAAAAAAAAATAAATTCTTTATAATATTTTTATTTTATAACATTATAAAAAGTCTTGCGAAAAAACTATAAATTTAGTATAATGTTAAAAGGAGAATTATGATATGAAAGAACCACTTGTTGCAATTGTCGGAAGACCTAATGTAGGAAAATCAACACTTTTTAATAGAATTGTTGGTCAAAGAATTTCAATAGTTAATGATGAACCTGGTGTTACTAGAGACAGGATTTTTTCTCGTGCTACTTGGCTCGATAATAATTTTACACTTGTTGATACAGGTGGTTTAGATTTTGAAAAAGAGGATATAATTTCAGTAAACATTGTAAGTCAAGCAAAACTTGCTATTGATACTGCTGATGTTATTTTATTTGTTATTGATGGAAAATCTGGGCTTACTTCTGGTGATGAAGATGTTATAAGTGTTCTTAGAAAAAGCAATAAAAATATAATTCTAGTTGTCAATAAAGTTGATAATTATGATGAAAACTTAGAGTATGAATATTATTCACTTGGATTAGGAAAGCCATTTTTAGTTTCTTCAATTCATGGAAAGGGTGTGGGTGATTTGCTTGATGAAATTATTTCATATTTTCCAAAAGAGGCACTTAGTAAAGAGTCAGATGAAACAGTCAAACTTGCAATTGTTGGTAAACCAAATGCAGGTAAATCTAGTTTAATAAATAGACTCGTTGGTGAAGAGAGAGTTATAGTTTCAAATATTGCAGGAACAACAAGAGATGCTGTTGATATTCCTTTTAAATATAACGGAAAGAAATATTCGCTTATTGATACTGCTGGTATGAGAAGAAAGAGTAAGATTGAAGATGAAACTGTTGAAAGATATTCAATTATTAGAACTCTTAATTCAATTAGAAATGCTGATGTAGTTGTTCTTGTTATTGACTCTAGCGAAGAAATTTCAGACCAAGACTTAAAAATAGCAAGTTTTATAGATGAAGAAAACAAACCATTTGTAATTGTAATGAATAAATGGGATTTGATTGATAAAGACACTAATACAATGGATAAATTTAAGGCAAAACTTGACGCTGAGTTTTCATTTGTTTCATACTATAAGTCAGTATATTTGTCAGCACTTACAGGAAAGAGAACTGAAAAACTTATGCAGGCAGTTGAGCAGGTTATTGAAAATACTAATAGAAGAGTTACTGCAAATACTTTAAATGACTTACTTCAAGATGCATACTTAATTAATCCACCACCATTTAAAAATGGAAAAAAATTAAAGATATTTTATGCAACTCAAGCAGATTGCATACCTCCAACCTTTATACTTTTTGTTAATGAT
>JAFTMY010000101.1 GCA_017452165.1 Clostridia bacterium
CCACTTGTATCAAGACAAGCACACGCCAGGATCTCAATTTAATTTTTTAAATGTTTTTTTAAATTCAATTTAACAAGTTTCAATATTAATTAAAATTTCTGGTTTTAAACCTTTTTATAAATTAAAACTAATTTTTTTCTGTGATTTTACATTTAATTTATGTGATTAAGTGTGTATTAACTTTTAATTCTTGCGACTCTACTTTTATTTTGTGAGATACAATATTTTAGAATATATGATAAAATCATTAGTATAAAATTAAGGCAAAAATACAACGCCAGAGTGTGCAAAATAAAATTTAATAAACACAATAATAATAAGAAAGAACAATGGCATAAAGCACTATTATTTAACCTTAAACTAGATTTGTAAACAAATTTAGGTTGTGTTATAACAAAGAGTGTTTGAAAAGTTGTTAAAAACAATTCTTTTATTATTTTTTAATTTTATCAAGCAACCTGTCGGTATTTTAATATATATTAAAATACTAAAGGAAGCCTAAAATTTTTAGGTGATTTTACAAAAATTATGGGACAATAATAAGCGATCGCAGTTCTTAAAGTATAGTATTACCTTTAAGAACTGCGTCGCATTGTCGCATAAAAATTGTAAATGCTGAATTTATAATGGTTTACACTAGGTAATATTTTTTTAGTATCTGCGTCGCCTCTGTCGCATTTTCGCCATTCCTGCGTCGCATAATAGATTTTTTAGATAAAAACATAAAGAAAAATATTATAACTAAAATTAAAAAATAGCACTACAATTAGCAATGATTTAATCATAATTTTATTCATTTATATAGTATTACCTTTAAGAACCTCGACGCATCGTCGCAAACAATATCTTAAATGCTGAAATTATAATGCTTTATAAAGATGAATTTAAAAATAAAGATTCGTCACATCTGTCGCAGTTTTACTATTTCGGTGTCGCAAAGATAATTTTAACGAGTAAAATATATAATAAAAATTTATAACTAAAAATTAAAATTTAACATTGAAATTAACAATAATTTAAGCGTGTTTTTATCTATTTATATAGTATTACCTTTAAGAAACTGTGACGCATCTGACGCATTTTTGCTATTTCTGTGACGCATAGTGAATTTTTTTACAAATAATAAACTGTATTTTTTGAGTTATTAACTTTCTTTATTGTTCCATCTTTAACATCTTAAAATGCTAATCAGGATTCTAATCATATTCTAACCATATTCTAGCCAATATGCTAAATTTGATTAGAATAAGTTAATAAATTGTGCCATTTATAGTTAAAATTACCATAAAATTATAAAATGCTAATCAAAATGCTAACCAATAATGATTAGAATATGATTAGCATTATGATTAAATTAAACAATTTTTCACTAACAAACTTTGAAAAAAATTACCTTTATTATTATATTTTATTAATTAAAATTTTTTTCATTTTGCACGAAAATACAAAATGTTTTATGCCAATTATGCACAATAATACAAAATGTTTAGTGCTTATTATGCACAAATTTACAAAAAGTTTTGATTGCTAAATATATTTTTAACAAAAAAAAGAAGATATAAATTAACTTTTTTTAGTTAAAATAAATCTTCTTTTTAAGTATAATAATTAACTTTAATGTTATAGTCTATGCACATAATACAGCACTATGTAATTTTTCGACAATTTGGATAACTATTCCTATTTTTTCACCAAACATTCTTTCAATATCATAGTTATCAAATGGGCTACTATTTGTTATTTCGTTTCCAGTAATATCTCCATTTTCACGAACATAACTAATAATTGTTTTTACAAATTCTTGTTGTTTATAATTAAGAACATTTTCCGATAAAAATTGTCCGAATTTTTCATTGATTGCTTGCTGTTCTATTCCAACAATAGACCTAACAAATACTGCTAAATTTTCCTTTTTTGTAAACTTAAAGTAATCTTCTTTTGTTCCAAGTTCATTCCAAAGAATATTTTCAAGTTCATTTAAATCATCTTCATTAATCTTCTCAAGATTTTTAATTTTTCTAATAACTTCTTTATCACTATTTTCTGCAAGATAATCAATAACTTTTTGCTCATAAGTTTTAACTCCTGCAATATTTGAAGTTACTCTAGTTCCATTTTCTGTAATTTTATCATTTACGTCAATGATATATATCGGACTTTTGCGTCTTGGAATTAATTTGATTAAATCACGAATTTCTTTTCTTAATTCTTCAAGCCCTTGAATTGTTAAATTTTCCCAGTATTGTTTTGTTTGAATTGCTTCTATCGTATTAATATGCATCTTAACTTGAGGGTGACTTACCATACTTGAAAGTGCTTGTGCTATTAAAATTATAGCATTTTGACTTCTAGTTGAATCTTGGCTTTTATCAAGTAATGATACTTCAATATTAAATATCTTTAAATCAAAAATTTTAGCTGCTTCATCTTCTGGAGTTGCAGATATAAGCTCAGAAATATGAGTTCTAAGTTCATGAACATCTAACTTTGAAAGACATTGCCAAATTTCTTTTTCTTTAAACTTATCAACATACATTAAATTTTCTTTTACAAGAATTTGAGCTGGTGATAATGCTTCAATATCTGATTGCAATTCTTTAACTAAAGATTCTCTATAATTTACACAAAACTCATCTTTTTGATAATCAATTGCTTGTAATCCATAAACAAGTTCTGATTTCATATTAAATAATCTTTGAGTTAAATTTAGTGATACTCCAACCTTTTTAGGTTCAACAAAATCATCAAAGAATCTAAAATTATCACAGTAATCAAATATATAAAAACCTTGTTTGTCTTCTTGTTCGGCAAAATCAGGTTCTTTAATTTTACCTTCAAAATAGTCTCTTGATGGTGAGTTATGAACGAATAAGTCTTCACAAAGTCTTGTTCCACGACCTATCATTTGCAAAAATTTAATTTTTGATTTTACTCTTCTAAAGAAAACTAAATTTAAAACTTCAGGAACATCAATGCCAGTATCTAACATATCAACCGAAACAGCAACTTGTGGAAATTTATCTTTCATACCAAACTTTTCGATTAAATCTCCAGAATAAGCAACAGTATTATCTATTAATGCACAATATTCATTTCCATATTTTGGATACAATTTTTTAAATTCTTCAACTATCATATTAGCAGTTGTGTGGTTTGGAGCAAATATAATTGTTTTTCCTAAATTTTCGCCATTATTTACCTTTAAACCATCACGCCAGAGTTCATCAAGCACCTTTTTTATTGTATCTTTATTAAAGAATTTTTTAAACAGCTTATCTCCTGAAACTTCTTTATCTATAATATCACTTTCAATATTATATTCGCCATCAATAGTAAGTATATATTCAGTTTCAATTTGATTTCTTACTTCAGGTGATAAATCAGAATATTTAAAACCTCTTTTCATAATTTCAGAAGTTCTATCAAAAACATTATAACCGACTAAATATCTTTCCTTTATCGCTTCTCCAAGTTCATAGTGATAATTAGGATATTTATCTTCCAATCCAAACATTGAGTAAGTGCTTTTATCAACTTCAGCTCTTGGAGTTGCAGTAAGTCCAACCAATCTAGCATCAAAATATTGAAAAATTGCTCTATATTTATTGAAAATTGACCTATGAGCCTCATCAACAATAATTAAGTCAAATCTACCAATACCAAACTCTTTATTTTCTTTATCAATGTAGTTAATCATTGTTTGATATGTAGAAAACATGATTCTAGCATCAAGTTCTTTATCTGCATTTCTTTCAGACAAAACACAAACACTTTCATTTTTTAATAATTTAACAAAGTTCTTTTTTGCTTGTTTAATAAGTTCAACACGGTCAGCAAGGAATAATACATTTTTAATAAAATTATTGCGTTTTAAAAGTTCAACTAATGCAATAGCTGTTCTTGTTTTTCCTGTTCCTGTTGCCATAACAATTAAAGCCTTGCGATGCTTTAAATTAAAATGTTCACAAACACTTGTAATTGCCATTTTTTGGTAGTATCTTCCTGCAATATTTTCGTCAACAGTAAGGTCTGTTATTTGTTCATTTCCACTTTTTTGAATTAATAATTCAAGTTCATCAATGTTGTGAAAACCATAAATTGTTCTTGCTGGATAACCCTTTTCAATTATTCTTGTAACATATCCATTTGTATAATAAACAATCGGTCTATAACCATTTTCTTTTTCTAAACAATCAGCATAAAGCTGTGCCTGATGTTCTCCCTTTATAGGGTCAACACCTTTCTTCTTTGCTTCAATAACAGCAAGTGGTTTTCCATTTCTTCCAAATAAAACATAATCACAGTATCCAACACCTTGATTATTAGGCATTCCTTGAACTTCAATTTCAATACCAGCTTTGCAAGATGCAATCTGATTTTTAACTGTTAAAACTTCCCAGCCTGCTTCTTTAAGCCAACAATCAATATATAATTTTCTTGTGTCAGCCTCAGACATTTCGTGACTAATTTTTAAGCAAGATTTTACTTTTACTTTTTCAGAATATTTAGAAATTATATTTTCATTAACTTGAACTGGGGTGGATAATATAACTTTTTCTTCTTTTTGTTTATTTAAAATGTTTTTATCAAAAACATCATAATCTTCGATAATTTCAAGAATTATAAGAACTTCACCAACAAAGAAATGTAAATTTTCTAAACATAGCATTGACTGTGATTTTGTAACTTTTTCATTATGCACAGCAAAGTTTCCAATCTTTCTAATATAATGCAAAGCAGTGATTAATTCTTTATCTGCAATAAAAGAAGAAAAATCATCATTTTCAATCAGTTCAAAAAGACTAGCCTGAATAGGCATAGGAAACGATTTTAATTGATAAATGGTTTTAACTAAATATTCTAATGCTTTTCTACTAAAACTAGCAGAAATATCAGGATTTGACACAACAAAAGACTCACTTGTAGAACAATAATCATACAAGTCATTAAAATCAGATAGGTCTTTTAGAAACTCAAAATTAGCCATTTTTACCTCTCTTTGCATATTAAAGATTTCATTAATAAAATCATTATAACACAAATATTTAAAAAGTACTAATTTTTCTTGAAATTTTAATTTATCGATGTGTTTAAC
>JAFTMY010000102.1 GCA_017452165.1 Clostridia bacterium
AAATACTTACCCTTTTTTATTTTATTTTTTTTAAATAATATTATATATTATTAATAGATAAAATTATTTAAGGAGATAAAACAAAGAATATGATTATTGCAATTGACGGAACTTCAGGTTCTGGAAAATCAACACTTGCTAAAAAACTTGCAAAAAGTTTAAATTTTGGATTTTTTAGTGCAGGTGAACTATATAGGGCTATAACATACAAGGCTTTAAATCTTGAAATTAATGAAAATGATGATGATCAACTTAAAAATTTAATACAAACTACAATTGTAAACTACTACTATGATGGTCAAAAAAATGTAATGATGATTGATCACATTGATATAACAGATAAACTTCATACTGAAGAAGTTAGTAATTTTGTTTCTAAAATTTCGCATAAACCTTTTATTCGTGAATTTGTTAGAAAACTTCAAAGAGCAACTGCTGAAGAAAATGAAAATATTGTAATGGAAGGAAGAGATATAGGCTCTGTAATCTTCCCTAACGCAGACCTTAAAATCTATGTTGATTGTAGAATTGAGACAAGAGCAAAAAGAAGAATGTCAGATTATCAAAAACTTGGTGATAATGTATCGCTTGAAAGTGTTATTGATGCACTTAAAGAGAGAGATTATAACGATACACATAGAGAATTATCCCCACTAGTTATGTCTGAAAATTCATTTTTAATTGATACAACTTTTAATAATATTCAAGCATGTTTAAAGTTAATCTATGAAGAAATGCTTAGAAGAAATTTAATATCATATGAATACTTAAATGAAAGAAATATTTAACTTAAAAGCATTCACGATTAATTAAAATTATTATTGATAAAAACACTTCACTAGTTTAGTGAAGTGTTTTTCTATTTATTTTATTAATAAATCTTTTTTAAACTTTCTGGTGCTTCAATTTCTTGAACTCGTAGTGCAAATTCACAACCACAATAATTTTGTCTATAAAGTTTGTTTTCTTTTGCTAGGTCAACGCTAAGTTTGTATCCATTTTGTTTTTTAAAGTTTGACACTAAAAATTTAATTTGATGTTTTTCTTCAAGAGAAAGACCAATAGCATTTATAATTTCAGCATTTTTATGTGGACTAACTGTAAGTGTTGTTCCAAAAACTTCAAACTCATTTTCTTTTGCAAGTATTGCAGTTTTCTCTAATCGAAGTTTAAAGCATACAGCGCATCTCGCTCCACCCTCTCTTTCTTTTTCTAATCCAACAACTGCTTTATAATAAGACTCGCTATCATAATCACAATCCATAATGTTTATTGAAATTTCTGAACGATTATTATGCAAAATCTCAATATATTTAAGTTGTTCGTTTTTACGTTTAATATACTCCTGCTCAGGGTAAATGTTAGGATTATAATATAAAATTGTTATATCAAACTCATCTTTTAATCTTTCTATAACAGCAGTTGAACAAGGAGCACAACAACTGTGAAGTAATAACTTTTTTTTCTCAACCATAATTACATCTTCTCTGGAATATCAAAAGCCAAAACACTTGATGCTTGCTTGATAACTTTTAAAACAAATAAGCACATTGCAAGATAAGAATTTCTAACTTCTTCATTTTGTTCTGATAAAATTTTAGTATCATTATAAAACTTAGAAAAACTTGAAGCAAATTCGTAAAGATAATTACAAACTGGACTAAGAGATGTTGCCTTATATCCCACAAAATAACTATCTTGAAGTCTTAAAAAGTTAATTGCTAAACTTCTTTGATTTTTATCAGTAATTTTAATGAGATTCTTATTTTCAATACCAAGGTTTGTGATGAGTGATTCCTTTCCATTAATGGTTTTAAAAATTTCATCATTTTCAAAAAGTCCTGATTTTCTTAAAAGTGAGTAAATTCTAGCACCTGTATATTGAATATAAGGACCAGTTTTTCCTTCAAAGGAAACAAATTTATCAATATCAAAAATATAATCCTTGCTTGGGTCATTTGAAAGGTCACCAAACTTCATAGCAGAAACACCAATTTTAAGCGCTAAGTCTTTTGTATCTTCAATTCCATTACTTTTTAATTTTTGCTCAGCAGCATTAGTGATAAGACCAATAATATCTTCAAGTTTAATAGTATCACCTGATCTAGTCTTAAATGGTTTACCATCAGAGCCGTTGATTGTTCCATTTCCAACAAATTGAAGTTCTTGACTTTCACTTGAAATTCCAGCCATTTTAACTGCTCTAAAGCAATGCTCAAAGTGAGTATTTTGTCTCTTATCAACCACATACATCATTCTATCTGGATTGAAATCTATATTTCTTTGATAGATTGTAGCAATGTCTGTTGTATCATAAACATCAGCACCATTGCTTTTTTTCAAAAATACCGGAGGCATTGGATTTTTATACATTTGAGGGTCATCAGGATTTTTCTTAGGAATAGGAATATTTTCGCCCTCTCTTGCTACATCTACAACTATTGCCCCTTCATGTTCACGAGTAAGCCCCTTATCAACGAACATTTTAACCACAGTATCAACATAGTCAGCAGATGTGCTTTCACCATACCAAAGGTCAAAAAAGCAATTAAGTTTACCATAATTCTCTTTTATTTTTTCAATAGAGATGCTTCTAATGCTTTCATAAATAGACCAATATGGTTCTTTATGATCTTGAACAAATTTTGTATAATCCTCTGCTCTTTTTCTAAACTCTAAATCATCATTTTTTCTCTTTGATGCTTTAGGATATGCTTCATTTAAAGTATCAAGAGTTATTTCTTTATTTTCTTTAGTGCTATCAAAATAACCATCAACAAATCCATCATCTTGAAGTTGAGCAATAGTAAGACCCATTTGAAGTCCCCAGTCGCCAAGATGAGTATCTGTAATTACTTCATTTCCTAATATTTTATGAAGTCTAGCAAGGCTCTCTCCAATAACAGGTGAACGAAGGTGTCCAATATGAAGTTCTTTTGCTACATTTGCACCACCATAATCCATAACAACCTTAATAGGATTTTCTAATTTTTCAAGGTTGAGTCTTTCGTCGTTCATTGCATCATTTAAAACCTTAGATAACACTTCATCTTTTACCTTAAAGTTGATAAATCCAGGCTTAGCAAAAGATACTTCAGCAACATCTTGCTCTAAGTTTTCCATAATTAAATTTGCAACTGCTTCAGGACTTAACTTTTGTTTTTTAGCAAGTGCAAAAGCCGAGTTACATTGATAGTCAGACTCTTCTGGTCTATTTGAAAAAGTAAGTGTTACATCGTTTTTATCATAACCTAATTTTTCAAAACTTTTCTCTAAAGAGTCTTGTAATAATTTTTTTATATTCATAAAAATCTCCTATTTGTGCTTTTTAATCACA
>JAFTMY010000103.1 GCA_017452165.1 Clostridia bacterium
ATAGAATAGTTATATAAATATACCTATTTTTAACATAAAAAACAACATATTTTTAAAAAAAATCTATTAAATTTTTCTTTATTTTTGTTAAAATATTGTCTATTTTATTTTTCAAAATATTGATAAAATTTTTATTAGATTTAATTTTTTATGAAAAAACACATAAATTTCATAAAATAATTTAATAAAATTTTTTAGAAAAATATGAAAAAACTTAAAAATTTAATATTTATTATAATATTTTATAAAAAAAATAAAAATTATTTAATTATTTTAATGTAATTAATTGTCTAAAAAAAAAATATATGGTATACTAATTGTGAATAAAAATATTCTGCATAGTTATGCTTAAGTGAAATGTAAAATATTTATGTTTTTGCAAACACTATAAGTGTGGCATGTGGAGAAATGGGGGAAAATATGTTTTTAGTTAGAATTTTTACCGTGATTACTAATCTTTTTGCGGCAAGAACAATCGACCCTGCCATCATTAATGGTGGTAGTAGCATTTGGCTTGGATTCAGCGGACTTATGACATTCCTTATGGAATGGTTCGTTGAAACAGTCCTTTATAGTGTCGCTAAGTTCTTAATGGCACTTATGGACTTTTTGCAATACTTTATCCAAAAGCTTATTGGTCTTGATTATTGGCTTAATGCCGATTATTATTCGATAGAGGGAGCACTTGATGCTGACCTACTTTTTTCATTTATTTTTGATGAAACCGTTCAAAAAACATTTAAAGCATTAGTTGGTTTATTTGTTGTTCTTTTGATTGTGTTTACAATCTTTGCAATCATTAGAAGTGAATGGCAATATATCACAGGTGGTAAGGGTGGTCAATTCGGTGATGGATCAAACTCAAAGACTTCAATTATTAGAAGTGCTTTAAAAGCAATTATGCTTGTAATGGTCTTCCCACTTATTATGATTATTGGTATTATGTCAAGTAATGCTATTTTAGCATCGCTTGTAAAAGCACTTAATATTAATACAGGTTCGACTTTTGGTGCGGCCATGTTTAATGTTGCTTCACAAAGTGCTAATAAATATAAAAATTATGCTACTTCTTCAAGAGTTCCTGTTGTTGACGAAGTTACTTTCTATATTGGTAATATGGCAACAGAAGGCGTTATGTCAGAAACAAATGGTAAGTATATTTATTTAAGCACTGCTGATGTAAATAATACTTATTCTCGTGGTGTAAAGAATTATGAAACATACTTAGCACTTACTTCTGTTGCGAGCAAGCATACTGTTTATACTATGTTTGAACCAGTAAACTGTATGAAAGAAGAATATTTTGAAGGTTATTGTGCAAGACTTGATATTGAAGATGTTTCATATTGGTATTTTGTAAAAACTAATAGTGCTACATATCCAGTAAAAGCAGAGTCTATGCGTTATTATCTCCAATGTGTTCTTGGACTTCCTCTTGTAACAAGAAATGATCCTGCTGGTAACTCTAAACTTTTATCTGAAATTAAGAGTAGATGTTCAATTTCTAACGATGGTTTTATTTCAGGAAGTATTAAGAGTGTTAGTAATAAAAATGAAATGGCAAAAGCTGTTTGGAATACATGGGGTTATGTAGATATTTTTGCTAATAGTTTTGAATTTGACGAAACAGTATTTTATAGCACTTTAAAACAAAAATCATTAATTAAAGATAATACACAACTTAAAGCAGCATTTGGATTTAGTGATTCAACAAGTGGTTCTCTTATTAACGCACTTGGTTTCTCTGATTTAGATAACGTAAAAGTTATGTTTAACTCTGATACAATTTCCCCATATTTTGATTTAGGACAACTTGGTATGGTTCACCTTCAAAGTGAATATCTTGTTATGGCAGACCTTGTTGACTTTATGGCTCAAAATGATTTAACCCTTTATATGATGAATGCTAATTCAGAAATGATTGATTGGGATCATACTGGATATAGTGCAAAGGGAACACAATGGGTTGGTGATTTAACTGTTAAAACAGGTTCTAGTTTTACATCACATCAATTATATAATTCAACAACATCTTCTGCTTATCAAGCAAGTTATAAAAATACTAGAGATACAGTAATTGGTAATAAAATTCCTTTAGTAGTAAGTTATTCAGATATTGCTAATGATATTGATTCAGGAAATAACTTATATTTAGCAGATTTAAGTGCATCTAATGAAAAAGATGGCGCTGTTTATATTATGTGTTATAAGGTTGTAGATGGAACATCTACAAAATATGTTCCAATTTTACATAGAACATCTTATAAAAACCCAATTTCTGGTGATACATATTTCTTCTCATCTAAATTCTTAACAACAAATTACAATGGTGTAATTGTTGCTAGAGGTCTTATGGATACTGGTGCTGATAGCACAGATAGAAGTTTAGGTAGACCAACATATATTGAAAACTCTACTTATGATAAGAGTGGTAATGAAATTAATAGTGGTAAAGGTTACTACTATGAAATGGTTGATGTTGGTAGCATTGAAACATTTGCTCAATATGGTATTCATGCAAATAAAAGTGTTAACTCATCTTATAAGGATTTAGGAAATATCACATTTACTGCAGGAACAAATGGTAGTAAAATAGATGACCTTGAATCAAAAATTAATTTAAGTGTTTCAAGTGTATATCTTAAAAACCATTCAAATATTTTAGCAGATCATATAAGAAATTCAAATAGTTCATCATTCCAATTCTTGACTAATAATGACCTTTCAATAACAAATGTTAAAATAAGAGGTCTTGAATCAAATAGTGAAAATAAATTCATTACTGGTGGAATTTCATTTATTGATAATGATGGTGCTGTTTTAGTTGATGAAACAGAAAAATATTATCAACTTCCAACTACTAATAAAACAAGTTCAAAATATACATTCCATTTCACAGAATTTAGAAATGTAAATCTTGGTGATTTTGCTATTTCAATTAAAGATGGTTCTGGTGACAAAGAAGTTACAAGTACTAGTGGTGAAATTATCTATGTTCAAAATGATATTTATGCAATTAAAGATGCTGATGGAAATAATGTTTTCTTTAAAATAAAGGTAACTCCTGAGGCTTGGTCTAATATTAATAATGGCTCAAAAGATTGGCATGTTCAAATTGATAATAGTGTAGCATTTACAACAGGAGATATTTCATTTAGTGTTAAAGATACTTCTAATAATACTTATAGTCCAACATCTCTTGGTGGAGATAAGTATGCTGTAAATGTTGGTGGAAAATGGTATTTCTTTACATTAAAGGTTAGTGGTAATAAATATTCAATTACAAATGAAGTTAATGTTGGTATTAATGATATTGGTGTTACTGTAAATTCTTATTCTGTTAGTGATTCAACATATGTTTTAAAGAAATCAAATCAACCATTAACATCTGTTGGTGATAATCAATTTGTATATAAAGAAAATGATGTTTATTATATATTAGGATTAAACTATACTTCATCAAAACTTAGTTATGGTTCAGGAGAAGTTTCTGTTAATAATGATACATTCTCTGTAAAAGAAGCAAGACAAGATCTTAAATTTAATACTAATAGTAATAAATATATTACAATAGAAGAAAGAATTGGAACAAATACTCAGTGGCGTGCACTTAATATTGGTGAAACATTCCTTTCAAAAATTACTGTTGAAAATAGTAAAGAGGCAAATTTAGATCACTCATCAAATAAAATTTTAGATAGAGTTACAAGCCCAGAATATAAAAATTATAATGGTAATAAAATTTATCAATATAAAATTGAATTAAGGCATAAACCAGTACCTTCTGGTGGTGATGTTACAGAATATTTCTATGCTTTCTTAAAACTTGTTAATGAAAAATATCTTTATTTAGCAGAAGTTGATACTTGGATGATGACATTTGATAATGTTGCATTTAATAAAGGTGATTATCAAGCAGTAAATAAAACTGCTGATAATGTAATTAGTTTCGGTGCAATGTTAAAAGAAGTTAATATTGAAGCATCTAATATGAACTTTGACGAAACAAAGGTTACTCAAAACGAAGAAGAAAAATATGAAATTAAATTAAACACAACAGATGGATACTGTTTTACAGTAGATAAGTTAATTAAGAGATTAGATGATACTGGAGAAATGTATGCTGACCCAGACTTTACATTATCACCAGATACAATGAAACATCTTCTTATTAAGATTCCTTATACATATACTTCTGGATCAAAAACATACAATACAACATTTAATGCAAAATGTGTAGATAGTACAACAATAACAAGTGTAAAAAATAATAGTTATTTATTTACATTTGTAGCTGAAGACGGAAGAAACTATTATTTTGTTATTAATGTTCTTGAAGGTGGAAAAAGTTTCGCTGCTTCATCTTATAATTCAACAGGTGAAGTTACAGGTAACATGAAACAACAAACAAATAAGAAAATTACTGCAGTTTCAAATGATTATTTAGTTTCTTACAATTTCTGTTCAACAACAACAGATGTTGGAAATATTGCAGTAGAGGACTTTTCTTATGCTAAAAATGTAGTAAGAGATGGTGAAACATATCAAATCTTTACAACATCAGATAGACAATACATTCAAGCAACTAAAAAATATGACTACTTAAGTTTAGTATTTAAAACAAAAAATGATTCAAAAGAATTAATTTATTTTGATTCAAAAACTATTGAATTTGCTAGACCAGTTAGCACAGAAAAATGTAATTATAATTCAGCATTTGTAGCATTCTTCTTATATGATTATTATCATGGTATCGTAAAAGATGGAACTGACTCTGATGGTTCAGGTGTTACTGATAGCACAACTTATGGTGCTATTCATAGATATAGCGTTGGTAGTGATTCAGTTAGTGATCAAATTTCTAGATATGATGTTACAAAACCATCTGATTTAGAAAAATTAGCAGAAAATGAAGATATAATCTTCTGCTTCATTGATAGTAGTTTTAACTGGATTTCTCAATCAAGCACACAAGGTCTTTATAATGGTAAAGCATATGTTGCTCAACTTTACAAAAATAAAGGTGTTACAATTGACAATATTTCTGATATCAGATTAAAGTCTCTTGAGTTATTACATGATAACAATACTTATTATAATATCCATGCTCAAAATAGTTATGCTTCTAAAACTGAATTAAAAGATTATTATGGTAAGATTAAAGATCAATCATTTATTAGATTTAATAGAACAAACTACAAATCAAAAGTTGTTTAAC
>JAFTMY010000104.1 GCA_017452165.1 Clostridia bacterium
ATAATTAGATTTATGGACTCTGTCCATACCTGCAAGGAACTTGTCCCTTGACCCGTGTTTAAATTTATTTTTACAAATATAAATAAAAAACACTTGCTATAAAGCAAGTGTTTTATTTTATTTTGTATAATTTTACTTTAATTATTTTAAAATTTACAATTTTATATTATTTTATTATAATTATACTAATATTTATAATATTTTTGTGGTTTTATTAGTTAAATTTTATTAAAATTGTTAATTTTTAATTAAAAATTTTATTTTTATACATTTTTACAAATTATAACATATACAATATTTCCATTTTCCTTTACCATAGGTGGAGTTGTTGATATTTCTGCTTTTAACTTAAATGCCAAAATATTTAATGACATTGTTGTATTTACATTAGATTTAAATTCTAATCCAAAGGTAAAGTCTGTGTATTTATTTGCATTTGCAACATAAAGTAAATAATCTACAATAACATCTAATTCGCTATTATCTTCAATATAAAGGTCAAAAGATTCTCCATCATAACTATATGTTGTGTTATCAAAGAACTCAAAACTTTCATTTGCAACAAACTCACTATAATCTGTTGTTGGATAATTTTTACCTTCTTTATAACTATCACTAAATAAAAATTCTCTATAATTAACGACTTCCATTTCTGAAACTGTCAAGTCTCCGTGTGTTGCATCAATACCATACCATTTTCCGTTTACTAAAACCTTATTCCAAGCGTGAACGTTGCCCGTTACAAGAACCATTGGTATACCTTCAAGTCTTGCCATTATTATAAATGCTTTTGCATAGCCTTCACAAACTGCAACTCCACTATTAAACACACCTTCAGCAAACCAAGAATTATATCTATATGCTTCACTTGCTGTCATATTACTACTTGCCTTATAAGCCTTTTGGTCATAACTAACATTAAGTGTAAGCCACTCAAACATTGCAAGAAGTTTCTCTATATCCGTCATCTCATCATCACAAATATTTCTAAGCACTGCCTTTGCTTTATTATAAATAACTTCTGCACTTGAACCAGCCTTACAAATAGGTCTATAACCCTGCTCTAAACAATATGCAAGTTGATAACTTGTTGTAACATTAATTGTCTTTGTAACATTATTAATCTTAAAATCATCAAAATCATCTGCTCTCTTCTTTTCATAAGTAAGTGCAAGTGCGTTATTTTGTTGAATTTTAACTTGCGACTTTTCTGCGTCCATAACAAGTTTTGCATATTCATCACATTTGGTTGTTAATTTTACTTCTACTACACCATTAAATAAGTTTGGACTATATGAAACAGAAGCACCAATATTAAGTGAATTATTATTGTTAAAAGAATCCATAATTTCATTAAGCGAATTTTCAACCTGTGAAAACTCACTTAAATAACTAAATTTTAAATTAACTGTATCTTTTATATTATAGAATCTTGCATATTCAAAATATGCTTCAAATTCTTCTCTTGAGTCAATTTCAATTGTCTTTTTAGAAGACGCTATTCCTTGATCAAACTCACTTATATATGGATAGAATTTGAGAACATTTACTACATACTCCCATTCTCCATATAATACCATATCATCTTTTACAAGGTTATCATAATTATACTCATTAGTAAGTTCTTTGTCTGTATACCACTTAGAAACACTATATCCTGACATACCAACTTTTGACGAATCAAAGTTTGCTGTAATTTGCTCAAAAGATATAGGTTCTCCGATTATAACATCAATATCATCTTGAAATTTACCATCAGCATAAAGTTCAAGTATTCTCTCATCATCAAACCTAGCATAGATTGTAAGGTTTCCATACGTTCCCTTTTTAATCTTTCCATTTGTATCAGGGTTTCCATAACCAGCAACAAGTTCTCTTGTGTCAGTATACTTAAAAGTCCAGCCTTTAAATTCTGCTTCAACTGCCTTATATGGAGTTTGAAGATTAATCTCATCTTCTATTGTGTATGTTGTCGGATTAGGAACTGCTGTTGTGCTACCACGCATATCATAAGCGATTGTATACTCTATTATCTTCCACTTAGCATAAACTTGTGTAAATTTTAAATCCCACGCATTAATTGAACTTATTTCATGAGAGTCCTCTCCTTCCCCATTATACCAACCTAAAAACTCATAACCAGCACTTGAAATTGGATTAAGGAAAATATTATTATCCGTAACTGAATAAGTTGTCTTATTATCATTTGTTGCACCTTTTGTGTTATTATACTCAATACTTGCAACATCAGTAATTTTGTGTTTATAAATAATTAAATTATAATCATTTCCTTCGTAGTAAATACCAAAAGATTTTGCACCAAACTTTTCAAATTTATCAAATAACGACTTATCATCAAAATCTCCAAAGATATACTTCGCAAATGGATCACAAATCTTGATGCAAAGTTCATCTGCTGTTCCTACTTTAATAAAATTATTAAGTGTCTTAATTATCCTTGTTGAATCATTTGAACCTAAGTTATTAATTAAAAGGTCTTTTTTTACTAACTTATAAGAATCACCATCTCTAAACACTTCAACTGTTGAAGAAATATAAATTTCATTAGGAATAAGATTTTTAATTAGACTCTTAGGAAAACTTGAAAGTTCACTATTTTTTAAATTAGTTATATCAAGTTTAATAACAATATTCATATCTATTAAATAGTCTTTTTCAATTCCTGGATAAACTAAATATTTATTAGAAAAATCAACTTGAATAACATCTAATCCATATTTGCTAATAAAAGCAAACTCTTCATTTGTTTCATTGTCTAGGTTGTTAATTTTATCATCTACAAAAGCACCAATTTGCTTATCAGAAATTATAAATGCTGAATCTAACAAACTATTTGAATTAATTAATCCATTTATATTTTTTAAATCATCATCGCTAAATTGATTTTGGAATTTTTTATCTACTTCAACCTTTTCATTTACCTTTTTAACTTGAATAGCAGTGGTAAAAAACTCTATATCAAAAGCAAAGTATAACACGCTATACGCTATTGCAACAAGAGAAACTATACCAATTAAAATTCCAAGCAGTATTCTTTTTATAATTGTTCCTGCTGTCGCCTTTTGTTTTTGTTTCTTTTTCTTCTTAGGTTTATTGTTCACGGTTTGATTTGTTTCTCTCTGAATTTCTCCAGAGCCTTCATCATATCCATTTTGATTATCACCATAATTTTGACCATACATATTTTCTTCCATATAATCACCTCTAATTTTATTAAGTTATAACTTAAATAAACTAATTCGACTTTTTAACTTAAAAAAGTGCTTTCATATTTTTTATTATCTCAAATAACGAATCATCTAGTTCAATTTTATTATCAGTATCATTTTCATAAACAAAAACACTGCCTGTCTTATTATTATAAAAAATACCATAAGCATCGTCATCATTAAACACTGCCGAACCAAGAGAAAAAACCTCAGTATCCTGAAAATAATATGCTCCATCTTTTTGAGCAACTAAAATACTCTTTTCAATAAGTTCTTTTGATTTAAGCATATCAAAGTATAATGTTATTTCCTTATACTCCCCTGCTAAATGCAAAAACAAATATGTTGAATAATAAGACTTTAATTCATCGCACATCTTAAAACCTATTATTTCTTCAACTTTAGAAAAATCATAGTCTCCAATACTTTTAAGTTGCCAAGCAGACTCTCCGTCATCATTAGGCTTAGAGATAATCATTTCACTATCTATCTCAGTATCTTTACCATCATAACTAATAGTCGGCTTACTATTAAAATTTTCTAAGTATACCTTGCATAAGTCCTCATAATACTTTTCAAATGCTTCTTTAGATTCGTTTTTCATTTTTACTTCCTTTATTCGTCATATAGATTAATTATACCAAACAAAAGACAATAAAGTCAAAGTTATACAAAAACATAATTAAAAACTTAATTTTAAGCAAATAAAAAACTCAACTTTAAATAACTTAAAATTGAGTTTATCTATATCAAATGGAAATTGTTAAATTAAATTATCTATACATAAAGTGTTTACCTTATAATTATATGCATAATTGCTTTTAATATTCATAAACCTATTTGATTTGTAAAAATCGCACAATTGCTTTATAAATACAGTCTGTTATTTTGTCTTGATAACTCTCACTAATAAGAAGTTTCTCATCTTCTTCATTAGATAAGAACCCACACTCAACTATAACCGACGGAGCAGTTGTGCATTTAAGCATAAAGTAGTCCCCAGGACTAATATATTTATTACTATGTTCTAAGTCCTTTAAAAATTCATCTTGTATATGCTGAGCAATTTGCTTACTTATGTCACTTGTCTTATCGTAAAACACCTGCGCACCTCTAAGTTTATGATTAGTATAAGAATTTTGATGAAGTGATATAACCATATTAGGTCTTATATTTTTAATAAGTTCTTTCCTAAGCGCCATATCTCGTTTCTTAAATGACTTACCACTGCCATCTGCAAGACCTTCATCAGTTTCTCTAGTCATAACAACATTAATACCTGCTTTTTCTAACTTTTCTTTTAACTTAAGCGACATCTTTAAATTAAGTTTATCTTCATGGACCTTTGTCTTATAACCAATAGAACCAGGGTCAATCCCACCATGACCAGGGTCAATAACTACTGTGTAGTTTCGACTTGGAACAGTGTCTGTTTGCTTAGGTTTTTCATTATTAGAGTTATTATCTACCGTTTTAGCAATGGTTTCTAAAATCTCTTCATCACTTAAACTCTTAGATGACGAAAAACCAACAGCAAAATCCTTTTTATCTACTTTATCTTTTACAATGTCATTTTTACTTAGCGAACTTTTACTGCTCTTTACTATCTCTTGCTCTATGTAAGACACTCTATTAATTGCTTGCGTTTCATTAAACATTATCCTATTACTTAATATAAAACTAAATGCTAAAACAACGCTTGTAACAACTATTAATAAACTACACAATATTTTAAAACTTCTCATAATCTACCTTTTCACTAACTATGTTGTGCTAACATTAGTTTTATTATGTAAAATAATGCAATATTTTAAATTTTAATTTCTAAAACTCATATTGACTATTTTTTAGTGTATGATATAATCTATATAAGATTAAAAAAAAAGGACTAATACTATGTTATTTGTTAAAATTGATAATTTTTGGTATGAATACGATGAAAACACTCCTATTAATGATGCTATCGTTTGGAACGCTTACGGTGGGCGTATGAGTGGTATGGATTTAACAGGACTTGAAATGGTTGAAGCAGAAGACTACCACGAACTCGACTGGCGTGGAACTGAACTTTTAGATGATAAATACCTTACAGGTTGGCTCGATAAGGAAGGAAATTTCTATGGCTGTGATTATCGCAACCACAAAGACCAAGCAAAGTTTGTACATAATCTAAGCGAAGAAGAGATTGAGCGTGAACTCTTTATTAAACTTTCTTATGAAGACCGTATGAGAGTTAATGTTATCGCTCGTGTTCCTTATCTTGATGGCAAGCACAATGAAATATCTAATCATCAGTATCAATTCTTAAAAAAGTTCCCTATTGCAAACTTTGACGAGATTGATTATATTTACAGAAGACAACTTCAAGAAAAAGCAGTTAAGGCTAGTGAAGAACAAGCAAAAAAGAAAAAATCTAATGATGACGGCACTCCTACTATGGGCTAAGTTTTCGTTTTGGTTTTTTATTTTATTCCTGTGGGTTCTACGAGCCACTTGCCCCGTTATTTTATTTATGGACGCTGTCCAAACCTGCAAGGAACAAGTCCCTTGACCCGTGTTAAAATTTAATTTTGCAAAATAAATTTTGAGTGCTAGTCTTGTCAAAACTCTCCCGAGTTTTGCCTAACCCCTACATTATTAATTATTGATAAATAATAAGTGATAATTGATAAATTAAGGATTATTTTATAAAATAAATAACCTAAACAATTACATATAAAAAAGATATCTAAAAATTTTAGATATCTTTTTTATATTATATTTATATATTTCTTTTTATTTCTTTTAACATAATCTAAAGTTTTTTTTGCACCACCATTTTCTTTATTTACATAAAAAACAATAAAATCACTATTATCAACCATTGAACAAATCAATTCTTTTACCTCCACATATTTAACCTATTATAATACGAATATTTTTCGTATTGCAACATATCTACGAATATTTTTCGTATATTTTTATTATGAATATTGGAAAAATAATAAAAGAATTAAGATTAGAAAAAGGATTAACTCAAACTGAACTTGCTAAAATTTTAAACACAACACAAGATACTATATCATTATGGGAACTTGGAAAAAGTAACCCTGATATAATCTTTGTTATAGAACTAGCAAAATATTTTGATGTTACATCAGATTATTTGCTAGGTTTAGAAAAATAAATAAAGCAAAAAAAAGCATTAACAAGTTGTTAATGCTTTTTTTGTTTAGATATTTTAAATTTAATGTATGGTAATTAATGTAGGGGTCAGGCAAAATGCGTGAGCGTTTTGACAAGACTAGCATTTTCCAAAATTTATTTTATAAAAATAAATTTTAACCTGGGTCAAGGGACGAGTTCCTTGCAGGTATGGACAGCGTCCATAAATAAAAATATAAACAAAAGGTTTGGGCGAAGTCTAAAAAATAAAACTTAAACAAATAAAAAAACGAGTAAGAAATTTCTTACTCGTTTTTTTATTTACTAAATAATAATCTATTAATTATTCGCTAACAGCATCTTCTGCTGCTTTTTTAATTGAAAGTCCAATTCTCTTTTTATTAAGGTCAAGAGAAATTACTTTTACTTGAACGATTTGACCAACTGTGAGTTCTTCTGTTGGGTGCTTAATATATCTTGCACAAATTTCAGAGATATGAACAAGACCATCTTGGTGAACACCGATATCAACAAACGCACCAAAGTCAATAACGTTTCTAACTGTTCCAGTGAGAACCATACCAACTTGTAAGTCTTCCATAGAAAGTACGTCTGTTCTAAGTTCGATATGTTTTGCTTCATCACGGATATCTCTTCCTGGTTTAGTAAGTTCTTCAACAATGTCAGTCATTGTTGGAACACCGATACCAATTTCACTTGCAAGTTTTTCTTCGCCATATTCAGATACAAGTTCAGGAAGTTTTGCAAGGTGTCCGTTTTTAACATCTTCTTCAGTCATTTTAAATACTTTAAGAAGGTTTTTAGCATTTTCATAACTTTCAGGGTGAACGGCAGTGTTATCTAAAATTTCTTCGCCGTTAGCAATTCTAAGGAAACCTGCGCATTGCTCAAATGCTTTTGCACCAAGTTTTGGAACTTTAATAAAGTCTGCTCTTGTAACAAACGCACCATTTTTCTCTCTGTAAGCAACAATGTTTTTCGCAAGACCTTCATTTAAACCAGAAACTCTTTTAAGAAGACTTGGAGATGCTGTGTTAATGTCTACACCAACTTTGTTTACGCAGTCTTCAACAACACCGTCTAAAACTTCAGTAAGTCTCTTTTGTGGCATATCGTGTTGATATTGTCCAACACCAATGCTCTTAACGTCAACTTTAATAAGTTCAGCGAGTGGGTCTTGAAGTCTTCTAGCGATAGAAGCGGCACTTCTTAAGTTTACGTTCATATCTGGGAATTCTTCAGCACCGAGTTTACTTGCTGAGTAAATTGAAGCACCTGCTTCTGAAACTACTGCGTAACCAACCTTTCTTTGAAGTGTCTTGATAAGGTCAGCACAGAAAATTTCACTTTCCTTACTTGCAGTTCCGTTACCAATAGAGATAACATCAACACCCCATTTAGAGATAAGTTTAGTCATAACAGCCTTACTTTCGTCAATTTTTTCAAATGGCTTAGTAGGATAGATAACAGCAGTATCAAGAACTGTTCCGTTTTCATCAATAACTGCAAGTTTACAACCCATTCTATAACCTGGGTCAAAACCAAGAATTCTCTTACCTTTAAGTGGTGCTTCCATTAAAAGTGGTTTTAAGTTAATTTCAAAGTTTTTGATTGCTTGTTCGTTTGCAACATCTGTAAGGTCTGAGCGTATTTCTCTCTCTAAACTTGGTTCGATAAGTCTATCAAATGAGTCTTCATGAACAGCAGTGAGAGATTCAGTAAAGATTGTTCCTTCCTTAATTTCATAATTATTAGCGATAATTTCTAAGCATTTTTCTTTGTTAAATTCAAGAGTAACTTTTAAGAAGTCTTCTTTTTCGCCACGGTTAATTGCTAAGATTCTGTGTGATGGGATTTTAGCAACTTCTTGTTTGAAGTTATCATAAACTGCGTAAGTGTCAGCAGTTGTATTTTTCTCACTGCCTTCCTTATCTTCATACTTATTAGAGTTATCAATAACTTTTGGTTCGTCTTTTTTCTTCTTGCTTTCCTTTGGCTTTTTGATAACAGACATAATAAATGCAGTCTTTTTCAAGAATTCTCTAAGTTCTTTTCTAAGGTCACTATTATCTGAAATCTTTTCAGCAATAATATCCATAGCACCAGCAATTGCTTCTTTTTCGCTAGCAACACCTTTTTCTTCACTGATGTAGTCACGAGCGAGTTCTTCAAGTGTCTTATCAGTTGGTTCTTGAGCCATCATAATAAGAGCGAGTGGTTCAAGACCCTTAGCAATCGCTTCAGTTGCTCTTGTCTTTCTCTTTGGCTTAAATGGTCTATATATATCTTCAAGTTCAGTAAGGGTTTTTGCTTCATCGAGTTTCTTTAAGATTTCAGCATCAAGTTTACCTTGCTCGTCAATTGATTTAATAATTGTTTTCTTTCTATCTTCAAAATTTCTAAGATAAGTAAGTCTATCAGCAAATTCTCTGATAACTTGGTCATCAAGACTTCCGTGCATTTCCTTTCTGTATCGAGCGATAAATGGGATAGTGCTACCTTCGTCAAGAAGACTAATTAAGTTTTGCGAATATTCTTCTTTAATGTTAAATTCTTTCGCAAGTGCTACATAAATTTCCATAAAATACTTCCTTTACAACATTTTTTTACAACATAATTGGTGTTTTATTGCAATTATCAAAACTTCTCGTTATCAAACTTAACCCCTTAATATTTAATTGTTATTTATTTGATACAAATTTATTCATTTGCAACAAGCACCTATCACATTATATCAAATAATTTTTTATTTTCAAACTTTTTTTTATTTTTTTTAACAACTTATTATTTTAAGTTTTAAAATATATAAAAATTTGATATATTATAAGTATGGATAAGGTCGAATTTGAATATAAGATTAATAACAAAATTTATAATGAGCATTTTGCAAAATACTTGCTCAGTAAGGTCTTTGATATTAGTTTAGAAAAATCAAAAAATGCCGATAGACCAGATATATTATTTATTCATAAAAACGAAAGTTACGGCATAGAAGTTACAACAGTCATAGACCCCTTTTATAATGCACTGAAAAGATATCGCCAAGTTTGGGCAAAAAGTAATATGACTTTAGAAGAAATTACTCATAGTCTTCCAACTATCTTAAAAGGTAAACTCGCCCTTAATATTGAAGGAAATATAGTTTTAAGAAGTCCATATAACAAACATTTGACCGAAAATATCATAAACAAACTTATTGAAATGGTTCAAGATAAATATGAGAAACTCCAAGATTATGAAAAATTTGAAAAAAACGACCTCTTTGTATTTGCGACAAATTTAAGTGAAAATATAAATGTTGACAAAATAAAACTTGTTTTAGATGGCATTGATAAAACAAATTTCAAAACAACCTTTGACAATATTATAATTTTTAATTATAATGAATTGCAGATTTATCCTAAAAATCAAAATGAAGAAGTTAGGGTTATTAAAATTTCAAATGAAACGATAGAAAGTTGTGATAAACTTGCAACTTTTGATGTTTTTTCAAATGAAAAGTAATGAAAAATATTTATTATAATAAATTTATTATTTAAAGATTAAGGAGATTATATGAAAATAGCAATTTCGGCAGAATCAACCTGTGACCTTTTAAAAGAACAAATTGAAGAAAATGATATTAAAATTGTCCCTTTTACAATTATTTTAGGTGATGAAGTTATTAACGATGGTCCAGAAGCCGTTGATGAAATTTTTGATTATTTTAAAAAAACTAAGAGTTTACCAAAGACAAGCGCTCTTAATGAAGAAGATTATACTAAATATTTTAATTCGCTTTTAAAAGACTATGACAGCGTTATTCATATTGCGTTATCTAGCGGTCTTTCTTCATCATACTCTCACGCAGTATCATCTGCAGAAAAACTTGAAAATGTTTATGTAATTGATTCTCAAAACCTTTCTACTGGTATTGGACTTTTAGTTTTATATGCTAAAAGTTTAGCAGTAAAAGGTTTAAAGCCAAAAGAAATAGTAGAGAAAGTTGAAAAAAGAAAATCATCAGTTCAAGCAAGTTTCGTTATTGATAAACTTGACTTTTTGCACAAAGGTGGAAGATGTAATGCGTTAGCACTCTTTGGAGCGAACCTTTTAAAAATTCACCCACAAATTATTGTTAGTGAAGGAACTATGAAACCTGCTAAAAAATATCGTGGAAAGATGGGTAAGGTTGTTGAAAATTACTGTGCAGATGTTCTTACTGAATTTAATAATGCAGATAAATCAATCGGCTTTATCACTCACACAACAGCAACTCCTGAAATGGTTGAAAATGCTAAAAAGGCTATGCAAGAAGCAGGTTTTGAAAATATTTATGAAACTATTGCAGGTGGAACTATTACTGCACACTGTGGAGAAAATGTTCTTGGTATTTTATATTTTAATGACGGTGGAAATGTTTAATTTTTAACCAAAAAAAATAAATTAAAATGTAAAATTTAATTAAATAACAATAAAAAACAGCAATATTGCTGTTTTTATTATGAAATAATTAATAAATTTAGAATAAATTATGTAAAAAATATGTTAAAATGTTTTTTATTTAATAAAAATTAAAATATAATACAATATAAATATATAAATTGGAGAGAATTATGAAACTTATTGTTACTTGTAGTTCAGGAACTGAAGCAAGTGTAAAAAGAGAACTTTATAAACTTGGAATTGAAGATGCAAAAGCAGTAGATGGTAAAATTGAACTCGACGGAGACTTTGAACTTCTTGCTAAACTTTGCGTTTGGCTTAGATGCGCTGATAGAGTATTTATTGAACTTGCTAAATTTAAGGCAACAACTTTTGATGAACTTTTTGATAATGTAAAAAATATTCCTTTTACTGAGTATTTTAAAAAGTATACAAGGGTTATGCTAAATGGAAACTGCTATAATAGTAGTTTAATGGCAATAAAAACTTGTGGCAGTGTAATTAAAAAAGCAGTTATGAGTGTTATGAATGATGAGTATGGCACAAGCAGTGAAACAGGATCAACAATGACTCTTTATTTTACTATTTTTAATGATATTTGTTCTATTATGATTGACGCTTGTGGAAGTGGTCTTCACAAAAGGGGTTATAGAGAACTCACATACACTGCACCACTTAAAGAAACTCTTGCCTGCTCGCTTATAGACTTGTCGGTATACTCTGCTAAAAAGACCCTAGTTGACCCATTTTGTGGTAGTGGCACTATTCCAATAGAAGCAGCAATGATTGCTAGAAATATCGCACCAGGATTAAATAGACATTTTGATTTTGAAAAACTTAAATATTTTCCTAAATATATTCTCGAAAATGTAAAAAAAGATGCCAAACTTCAAGAAAATGACAATATCGTGAATATTTATGCAAGCGATATCAACCCAGAAGCAATTGAAATGGCTAAAGAAAATGCTAGAAAAGCAGGAGTTGAACAGTATATTCATTTTCAGGTTTTGGATATGAAAAACTTTAAGTCTGATGAAGAGTATGGAATAATTATAAGCAATCCACCTTATGGAGACAGACTTAGCACAAAAGACGAAGTGAAAAAGATTTACAAGAATTTCGCCCAAATGTTTAAAGGACTTAAAGATTGGTCTTGCTATATCTTAACCGATGTTAAAGAGTTTGAAAGCATAATGGGTAAAAAAGCAACTAAAAAGAGAAAACTTTACAATGCTAGAATTGAATGCACTTACTTCTCGTTTATGGGTAACAAACCTAAAAAGGTTTAGTTTATAATAATTTTGGACTGTTTTTATTTCTTGGACTGTTTTTATTTCTTGGACTCTGTCCAAACCTGCAATGGTCTCAACCTGTTTTTATTCGTGGGTTCTACCCACACCCGTAAGAGGCATATTGTATATGTTTTTATTTCTTGGACTCTGTCCAAACCTGCAAGGAACAAGTCCCTTAACCCAGGTTAAAATTTAATTTGTTCCAAATTAAATTTTGGGAAGTTAGTCTTGTCAAAACGCTCACGCATTTTGCCTGACCCCTACATTAATTACTTTACAACTAATTTAAAATAACTAATTAAATAAAAAAGCATTAACAATTTGTTAATGCTTTTTTATAAAACAATTTTCTTAAATTTTAATTATTTATTTTAATATTAATTCATCAATTAAACATTGAAAATACTTTGATATTTCAATAAGTGTTTGCACACTAGGTTTAATTCCTTTTTTCCACCTAATAAGATTATCTCTTGAATAATTAAGGTCTTTACAAAATTGTCTACCAGATATTCCTTTTTTATTTATTAATAAATTTAAATTTTCATAAAAAATTTGATTATCAAAATGATAAATCTTAAATTTATTTTCATTACTATATTCAAATAAATAATCAATAGATACTTCCAAATAATTAGTAATTTTTATCAGTGTTTCTAAACTAGGATAACGCTGTTTATATTTATAAAAAGTATTTTTTGAAACAATATTATCATCAAATAAATTTTGTATAGACTTACCTTGTTCTTCAAGAGTATTTTTCACTTTGCTAATAAAATTAAACATTAATGTATTAACCCCAAAATATATTACATTAATATTATTTCCTAAAATGATGACAATTTGTTTGTAACTGCCTAATATGATGACGTATAATTAAATAAAAAAGAGGTAATATTATGAGCGTAAAAAAAGTATGTTTTACAGGGCATAGACCAAATAGATATTTAAATTCAATATAAAAAGTAAACAATTTATTTTTTATTTTGATATTTCTTTTATTATTAATATATTAAAATGTAAATAAAATAATAAAAACAACCTAATTTTACAAAATAAAGTAAAATTAGGTTATTTTTATTAGATTTTATTAAATTTTTATATTAAATTGTTATTAAAACAATTAATTTTGTTATAAATTACTTATTTTTGATAAAATTATACATTTTTAATAATTATAAAATATATAATTTTCTATAGTAGAAATTAAAATATAATTCACTTTTAACTAATTTAAAAATGTAATAATTAAACCAACAATTGTTAAAATTATAAAAGCCCACATTAAAAGCAATACTTTTGTTGGGTCATTTTTAGCATATTCTTTTTTGAAAGTTTTAACAATTTCTTCGCATACATCTTCAAATTTTGAAGTTACAGTTATTCCACACTCATTATGAACCTTTACTGCAAGTTCCTTAATTTTTTTGTAATATGCTTGTTTAAGTTCAGCAACATAAGTTTCATTTTCAATGTTTTTAAGCATAAGTGCTTTGCATTGTTTAAGTGCATCTTCTGCCTCTCTAACTATCTCATTAAAACGTTCAGGGTTTTTTACATTTGCCGTATCAATTGTTCCAAAGACTGCCATATGATAGTTATGAACTGTTCCATAAGAATAATTTTTATTTACATTATAACTATTATCACCTGTTTTATTTACATCATAGCCTCTAAAACTACTTGTGTATCTTGGTTTATCTCCAAGTCCTGAAGATATTGAAAATCCTAGTGCATAGTATGTAAAAATCTCTGGTTCATATAATCCTCTGATATTTTTTCTTAATCTACTAGCCATACTCATACCTCTTGAACCACAAGAAATAACAGCAACTTCCTTTTTTCTAATTTGACTTGCTCTTTCTATTTTTTGTTGATTATCCTCTTTTTCTTTTTCAACAAATTCTTCAAAATTCATAATTTCTCCTTTATTACTCCGTCTTTTCTTCATTATTTTTTGATAAAATACTCTCTAATTTTGCAAGTTTTTCAGAAATTTCAAGCCACTCCTCTGCATACTTATCAATACTTATTTGAGTGTTTTCCATATCAGCCTGAACTTCCATTAACTTTTTAAAATCACTTGCAATTTCAGGGTCAACAAAATCTAAATTTAATTGCTTTAAGTGTTCTTCAGCATTTCTCGAGTTTTCTTCAATTTTCTTTAAACGATTAGAAAGTTTATTTTTTTCTTTACCTGCCATATATGGAGAAAGTGATAAAAGTGGGTCTTCAGGTTCTTCACCATAATCAATAGGATATTCGATTTTTTCAGGTTTAATTTCTGGAATACGATTTTCTTGTGTTTCAAGCGTTGATTTTGAAAACGGTTCTTTAAATTCCTTATAAGTCCCGTCAAAAAAAGTCGCCTTGCCTTCTTCAAAAACGAGTAGTTTTGTTGCAATTTTATTTACAAAATATCTATCATGCGAAACAAAGATAATAGTTCCTTCATATCCAAGAAGCAAGTTTTCAAGAGTTTCTTTGCTAGTAATATCCATATGGTTTGTAGGTTCGTCTAAAATGATAAGGTTAGGTTTCTTTTCAAGCATTTTACAAAGTTCTAGTCTAACAATCTCACCACCAGAGAGTTCGCAAAGTTTTTTATCAACTGCCTTTCCACTAAACAAAAACGCACCAAGCGCACTTCTAACTTCATTTCCTGAAAGGTCAGGGAAAGTCTCTTGATAATGCTCATAGATTGACTTTGTGCTAAAATGTTTAGTTTCAAGTTGTTCAAAATAACCATACTCTACATTAAAACCAAACTTAAAGTGTCCTGAAATTGGTGCAAGTTTTTCAGTCAAAACCTTAAGTAGTGTTGACTTTCCAAGTCCGTTTCCACCAATAATTCCAAGTCTTTCACCTCTTAAAAGTTTAAAATCAACAGTCGAAAGTATATTTTCTTTGCTGTAACCTATTTTTAAATTTGAGCAGTATAATACTTCACTGCCACTAGCAATACTTGGAGTAATTCTCGCACGAAAAGCACGATTATCATTTTTTTCAGGTTTTTGAATTATCTCCATTTTTTCAAGCATCTTAATTCTTGACTGAACAGCATTTGCCTTAGTTGCCTTATATCTAAATCTTTCAATAAATTCTTTAATATCAGCGATTTCTCTTTGCTGTGCCTCATAAGCCCTAAGTTGACTATCATAGTTATTTTGCTTAGTTTCTAAAAATTTAGAATAGTTGCCAACATATTTTTTAAACTTTTTGTATTCAAGTTCATAGACAATATCAATGGTGTTATCTAAAAAAGTTCTATCATGCGAAACAATAATAACTGCTTTTTTATATAATTTTATATAGTTTTCAAGCCAATAAACAGACTTAATATCTAAGTGGTTTGTAGGTTCGTCAAGAAGAAGAACATCAGGTTTTGACAAAATGAGTTTAATAAATGAAATCTTTGTTTTTTGTCCACCTGAAAACTCGCATAGTTTTTTATTTTTATCTTCAAAAAATCCAAACACTGACAAAACTTCATCAAGTTCAGCCTTATAAGAATAACCACCTAGCATTTCAAACTCATCGTGAGTCTTAGAAAAAGAACTTACAAGTTTATCAGAATAGTTTGTTTCAAGTTCTCTTTGAAGAGTATTTATTTTTTCTTCAAGACTAATTATATACTCATAGCATTTTAAAATTTCTTCATAGAGTGTAATAGACTCATCTTCAAAAGTCATCTGCTTAAGAGTTCCAATGGTTGGACTTCCTGTAATACTCAAAACTGGAAGTGCATTATCAGGTTGATGAAGTTCAATTTCGCCTGTTAAAATTTTTAAGATTGTGGTTTTTCCACTTCCATTTTTTCCAATGATTGCAATTTTATCTTTTGTATTGACTTCAAAATTTAAGTTTTCAAACAAGTTTTCGCCATTATAACCAAAACTTACATTGTTAAGTTTTATCTGCATAAGTCTTTCCTTTAAAATTTACTAATTTTTATTGTAAAATAATTTTCAATTTAGTGCAAGCATATTGCAAGCCATAAAATTAGCAATAAAACAATTATAGAATTTATCATATAATAATTATTTTCATTTCTAAATTTACGATTTAATATTTTTGCATATTTCAATAAATTCTCTTGCTGATTTTGTTAAGAATTTATTTTTGTGCCAAACAATAAACTCTTTTCTATTTAAAGCCTCATCTTTTATTCTTGCACTAGAAACATATCCTGACTCAATACTATGAAGCACCATTTCTTCAGGTAAAATAGAAATTCCTATTCCTAAGTGAACAGACCTAATTATAGCGTGAGTGCTAATACTCTCCATTACTGGACTCACAGAAATACCATGCTTTGAAAAAATATGATTTAGATATAACCTACTTGTGCTACCTTGCTCTCTAAGTAAAAATTTGTCATCTTTTAAACTAGAAATAGTAATATCTTTGCTATTTTTTCTTTTATCGTTAGGTGGCATTACTAAAATAAGTTTATCTTCAGCAAAAACTTCTTGATGAAGATGCTCCATAATATTCCCACCCTCAATTAATACTAGGTCTAACTGATTACTATATAAAGATTTTTGCAGTTCTGTTCCATTATTAATTGTTGTCTTTATAATAATATTTGGATATTTTTCACTAAACTTATTTATAATAGTTGGTATAAAAACACTACCAATAGTTGGCGTTGCACCTATTCTAAGCACTCCTATCTCGTCCCAGTTTTTCATTTCTTTTTCCATTTGGTCAATAGAAGAAATAATATTATTTGCATGGAAAAAAAGTTTATTAGCACACTCAGTCCTTTTTAATCTTTTGTTAATTCTTTCAAAAAGTGTTACACCATAGTGTTCTTCAAGTTCTTGAATTGCCCTTGTAACTGTTGGCTGAGTTATAAACAAACTCTCTGCTGCCTTTGTTATATTTTCATGCTTGTAAACTTCAACAAACACTTTTAAATGCCTAATTGTCATTATCCCTCCTTAGTTATCATACCTAAATAGGTATTAACTTTTAAAATAATATCATTTTTTAATATTTTTCGCAACTTCTATAACATATAAAAAGTTAAGCAAAAATTACAATATAAATAGTTAATAATTTTTCTCATTTTATTATATTAAATACACTTTTATTTTTAACAATTATATAATTAAAACCCCATAAAAGAAAAAACACACAAATTAATGTGTGTTTTTTTATTTAAAAATTAGATTTTAATTTTCTTTTTTATCATCATTAGTTAGTCAATTGTTTGTAAACTCGTTTTCTAAAATAATTTTTTCTACTTTAGCAAATTGGGCTCTTTGGTCAGTTGGGGCTCTTCTTGCTTCCATTTGTTCTTTAACAATCTTAATTCTTTTTTCTGCTTCAATTAAAGTTTTTTCTTCATCATATCTTCTTGCTTCATTAAATACTGAAACTGCTTCATCTTTATCAGTAGTAAGAAGAACTGGAGATGGCATATATTCACCTTCTTCCATATCATCATAAGAACCTCTTTGCCAAATCTTAACATCAACTTTATCAAGGTCAAGCAAATCTTCTAAAACCATACCAAGCGAATCATAAGAATCATTAGCACGTTTAAAATCTGTAAGTTTTGGAGAATTCATCTTTGCTTCAATTTGTCCTTCAAAACGCTCATGGATTGAAAGAAGTGAGTTTATTCTTGATACGGCTAAGATATTTGCATCAATTGCATAGCCATAGTTTTCAAGTTCTTCAAAATCAATATTAAATAATCTCTCTTTTGTCGAAGGCGCAACTTCAATTAAAACATTATAACCTTCTTTAAGAGCCTTTTGATAAATCTCATCTCTATGAAGATACGCATCAATTCCTGTTAAGTAACCATAAAGTGTTGGGTATTTTGCACAAATAAAATTCTTTCTAGGATTGAATGCTTTGAAAGCATCTGAATCAATAACAACTGTGTTATGGTGATTAACTTTCATAAGATGTGATGTAAGAGAACTTTTTCCTGCACCTGTTTGAGAAATAACTAAATAAATTTTAGGATTAATAACAGGGGTTTTACCAAAGAAACAATAATCTTCAATTCTATGAAAAACCTTTTCATGTTGCTCAGGAGTAAGAGCATATTCAATCATAAGTTCAGCAATTTCTGGTTTTACATTTGGAGAAATTCTAGTCTTCAAAAATTCAATATATTCAGGACTTTTGCCTTGACCAATAAAATCTTTAACCTCCATTATTTGCCTCCTCTTTCATTTAAAACTTTATTAATAACGGATACTTCACCATTAAAAACTCTATTCTTTTCATCAAAGGCAAGGATAAGTTCTTGCTCATAAACTCTTCTTAAATAATCATCATCAGTAGCATCAATTTTTTCAAAAATATCATTAATTTTTTCAGCACAAATTTGTATAGCAATTTCAAGTTTTACGTGTTCTACCATAATTTTCTCCTATAAAAATTCGCCTTATTATCACAAGGTATATATAGTATACAATTATTAAAAAAATATGTCAATATCAATTTTTAATAAATAATATTATATAAATATTAAGTAAATAATACTGATTTATAATAAATTAAAATAATAACAAATCAATATTAAAATGTAATTTTTTGTAATAATTTAATATTTTATTACTATTTTAATAAAATATTATCATATTTTACATAAAAAACGATATAAATATTATTATTATTTTATATTTTTAGATTTATTTTGTAAAAATATAGAATAATTTTTCATAATTATACATTTTACATTAATTTTTCTAAAATTAAAAATATGTTTTTATTCATAAAATTATAGTTTTGCAATAACTTTTATTTATAAGCATTGACACCATAATTATTTTTGTTTATAATTATATTACTTAAATGGAGATACTAAAATGCAATTTTCAAATATAAACTATAACCTATACAAAAGTTTTTTAGTGGTCTATGAAACTACAAACATTTCTAAGGCTGCTGAACTTTTATATATCTCTCAACCAGCAGTTAGTCATAACATTAAAGAACTTGAAAAGCAACTTGGTGTTCAACTTTTTTATAAAAAAGCAAATGGTGTTAGTGCTACTAGCGAGGCTGATACACTATACAAATATATTTCTAGTGCTTTTAACTCAATACTTAAAGGCGAACAATCAATTTTAGATATGCTTGGTCTTAAAACAGGCGTTGTTAAAATTGGTATCCCTTCAAACCTTTCAGTCATCTATCTTTCTAAATTTATTACTGAATTTAGACAATCTCACCCAAGCATTAAAATTGAAATTATTAGTGAATCAATGAGTGAACTTATTGAAATGGTTCAACTTCAAAGTATTGACCTTATTATTGATAATCAACCAATCAACCTTAATGATAAAAACAAATTAGAAGTTAAATATTTAAAATCTTATATGCAATGCTTTGTAACTTCTCAAAAGTATTATTCAGATAAAGTTTTAAGTGCTGAGAATATTAGCACCCTACCACTTATAATCACTTCTCAAAAATCTGAAGAAATTAAACTTCTTAAAAACTCAACACCTGAACTTAAAATCAATCCTTGCATTGAAGCAGGAAGTGCAGAAGCAATGATTAAACTTATCAAAGATGGAAACGGCATAGGTTTAACTCAAGAAGAATATGTTAAGGAAGAAATTGAAAACGGAACACTTAAAAAATTAAATATAAACTTTTCTCTTCCTAAACTTGATATCTACTGTGGCTATTTTAAAGAAACACTTGCTAATGCACCTAAAAAATTTATAGAATGTATTATTTCAAAGAATTAGAAATTTTCTAATTCTTTTTCTTTTTTACTTATTATTTTATTTTTTTTATGATAAAATATATTATAGGAGCGATATGGAAAAGTTATTTATTGGAATTGATGTTGGTGGAACTTTTATTAAAGCAGGAATTATTAACGAAAATAATGAAATAACTCATTACGAAACTATAAAATCAAGTCAATCTAAAATCGGAGATGAATTTCCTGAAACCTTACTTGATTTAATTAATAAACTTTTAAAAAATACAAACCTTGAACTTAAAAATTTTGCAGGCATTGGAATTGCTATGCGAGGATTAATTGATTCAAAAAAAGGAATTGTAATTAGCACTGATTTTTTAAAACTCAAAAACTTTCCTCTCGCTGAAAAACTCTCTGACCTAACTTCGCTTTCAACAAAACTTGCAAATGACGCTGATGTTGCAACACTTGCTGAACAAATGATTGGATCAGGTCAAAATTATAACGATTTTATTATGCTAACACTTGGAACGGGAATTGGTGGTGGAATTGTATTAAATGGCGAAAACCTTGGCATTATTCACTCTAAACCTGTCGAGATTGGACATCTGAAAATTAGCGACAAGCAAATTAAATGCAGTTGTGGAAATTATGGTTGCTACGAAACACTTGGAAGCACTAAAGCACTTATCTTACAAACAAAACTTGCTATGAAAGAAAATCCAAACTCTGAAATGTGGACAAAATACAACCTTTCAACCGTTAGTGGCAAAACAGTTTTTGAATTTACAAACGATTTGGTTGCTAGAAATGTTTTAAAAGAATATATTAAATACATCGGAGATGGTATTATAAATCTAGCAAATATATTTAAACCTGACATTTTTATTATTGGTGGTGCAATTTCTAATCAAAAAGACAATCTAATAAAACCACTTGAAAACTATGTAAATAAGCACTTATTTTTAACACCTATGGGTTACAGCGTTAAAATAGTTCCTGCAAAACTTACAGGCGATGCAGGGATTATAGGAACAAAATTTTTATTTAATTAAGGAGAATATTTATGAAAATTAATTTAGAATACGGACTTGTTAAACAACACGATATTTTTGCAAAAGATTATCAAAAGAAAATTAGAGAAATCAATGCAAATCTTCACAGCGAAGACCACTCTGCCGGAACAACTTGGGTTCACTGGCCAACAGATTACAACACTAAAGAATTTTTAAAAATTCAAAAACTTGCTAGAGAAATCAAAGAATCTAGCGACGCACTCATTGTAATTGGAATTGGTGGTTCTTACCTTGGCGCAAAAGCAGGTATTGATATGCTTGCTAAAAAGAGTAAAGTTGAGATTATCTTTGCAGGTATAACCTTTGATTACTATGACCTTGGAGCAAAACTTGAATCTTTAAAAAATAAAGATGTAACAGTAAACATTGTTTCAAAGTCAGGCTCAACTGTTGAAATTTTATCTACACTTAATATTGTTGAAAGATTTATGAAAAATAAATATAAAAGTGGCTATGCTTCTCGTATGATTTACACAACATCAGAAGGTAGTTATCTTTATAACAAGGCAGTAAAGGAAGGCAGCGAAACTCTCAGTGTTCCTGAAAATATGGGTGGAAGATACTCAGTTTTATCTGCTGTTGGACTTCTTCCTTTTGCTGTTGCTGATATTAAAATTAGAAAAATTTTAGAAGGTGCAAAAAAGGCTCAAGATGATTTAGATAACGAGAACGTATCTGAAAATATCGCATATCAATATGCAATTTATAGACATCTTTTAAACAAAAAATTAAATAAAAAAGTAGAACTTTTCTCAACCTTCCACACCCAACTTTCATCATTTAACTTCTGGCTTCAACAACTCTTCTGCGAAAGCGAAGGAAAAGACGGTGAAGGTATGTTTGTTTCTCCTCTCACCTTCTCAACCGACCTTCACTCAGTTGGTCAATTTATTCAACAAGGAACACCATTTGTCGCTGAAACATTTTTAACCGTTGAAAACTCTGCAAAAGATAATACATTATCAAACATTCCACTTGGCAGTCCTATTAAATTTTTAGACGGAAAAACTTTCTCAGAAATTAATTACGCAGCATTTGATGGCACTGTTAAAGCACACAGAGAAGCAAAAGTTCCTATTTGTATCATTTCCATTGATGAGATTAATGAATTTAATTTTGGATACCTTGTATATTTCTTTGAACTTGCTTGTGGTGCAAGCGGATATCTTTTAAAAGTTAATCCTTTCGACCAACCAGGAGTTGAACAATACAAAGCCTATATGAAGGAAAATTTAAAGAAATAATTTATTTAAAATTTATAATTATTTTAAATTATTTTTAATCATTAATAATTTTTTAATTGTTTTAGGAATAAAAAAATCTATTAGACTTTTCTAATAGATTTTTATTTTGCTTAAATTATTAAATTATTTTTCTCTTTTAATTATTTTTTTACTTTATTTTAGTCTTGAAGTAAAAGTGCTGAGAGTGTTGCATCATCACGCATTTTAAATCTTATAAAATTATTACCTTCTGGGTCATTTTCTTGGAGATTATAAAGTTCTTGATATAAATTTTCTACATCTTCAAGTGAATCTATTTTGTTTGCAACTTCATTAATTGTATATTTTTCAAAAAGGTCAAATATTTGTGAATAACCATCTGTAACTAAAATAATTTTGTTAAGTAAACTTTCGTCAACCTTTTTATAAACTCCGTGCAAGATTGCATCTTTACTATCAGCAAGTATATAGTGTCCACCAAAGGAATTTTTCATATTTCTTCCGTGCTTTATACAATCAGGGAATTTTGTCTTCGCTTCAATAATCGACATATTATTTTTTACAGCAATGTCTTTTATAATCATCTTATGAATATCATCATTTACATTATTTAAAGTATCAGCAACTACGATTGACATATCATTTTTTGATTGAAGTATTATTGGACTATCACCTAAGGTATAAATTTCAACCATACCATCTTTTCTTCTAGCAATACTTATGCAAGCACTTGGAAAATCTGTTACTTCACAATCCCCTGCTAATTTTTTAAATTCTTCAACAACTTTTCCAACTCCGTCTTGTAAAATCTCAGGAACACTCTTTGAATAATCGCTAAGTGCAGTTGTTAAAAAATTACACCACCACTCAGAATACCACTCTGCATCACTATTTAAATTACTAAACTTTTGATTAAAAAGTGATGTAGCACCATCTAACACAAAAGCATAATCCTCGCACGAATAACATCTATCTTCATTCCATGCTCTTCCTGCTCTGCTAAAACTAAAATGTTTCATCTTTCGCTCTCCTATTATTCAACTAAATTGTTTTATTATATTAATAATTTATTTTACTAAACTTTTTCACTTTACTTTTTAGAAGATTTTTCTAATTTTAATTTTTTTAACTTTATTATAATATTTCTTTGATATTTATTTTCTTCTATCATTTCATACATTTCTTGTTTATCATCTTTCTTAAATTCATTGTTTTGAACTTTAGCAAAAAGTAGAATCGGAACCAACATCATATCGTAGAGGAGTGGATTTAAAGCCAAAAACAACCAATAAGGCACAAGCATTAAAAATACTTCGCTATATTTGAAAATATTTTTTAACTTTATTCCACCATGTAACATTAATACAAAAACAGCAAATATTAAACAACCAATCAAACCAAAATAATAAAGATGAGACAATACAATATTATGTGGTGGAGTTTGACCAATTAAAAAGTTTCCATAACCTCTACCAATAAAAATACAAATTGGATTATCTAAGAAAAATCTTAAATATGTATACCATAAACCAAATCTACCTGGGTCATATTTTTTCTGACCTGCCATAATTTCATTATAATATTTTTCTAAAAAGTCCCACTTTGAAGTTAATTCATCAAACTCATAAACATTGCCTACATGAAGAAAAAGTTTATTAGTTGTATCAAACATAAGTAAACAAATAAGAATTATAACAGCAGTAAAAGGTAAAATAAATTTAAGTGATTTTAATCCATCTCTTATTAAAAGCATAATAAAGAATATAAGTATTGTTATTACAAAGTTTAAAGCAAAGTTTCTAGAAATTGCTAAATGTCCAAAAATAAAACAACCTAAAAAGTAAATTAAAAACTTTTGAACTGAAATTTGTTTTTTATAGAAACAAAATAAAAGACCTGAAATTGTAATAATATTATAAAAACAGAAGATATTTGGATGTTCAAAACCACCTGTTAGTTTTATTATACCATTGTAAAGAAACTCATAAGAATAAAGAATTTCCGAGTGAATTCTAAATAGCCACATAACACCTGACATTATAAGAGATAATGCAAAAATTTCAATTATTTTAACAAAACTAAGTTTATCTCTATACTCGTAAGCAAATATAGCGAGAACTGATTTCATAACAAAGTGCATAAAAATCGAACTATCTTTTATCTTTGGAATTATAATAATATAAACAAGTAATATTGCAAATACTAAATAAATATTCCAAGAAATCTTTTTCTTGTATTTCATTATATCAACAATATAATTTTTAATAATTCCAAATAATCCTATCATAAGTATCGCATAAACAAGTCCTGCCATTGGATACGAATATACAACTTGGAACGGAAATAAAAATATAATCATATAAAAAATCGATTCAGTTTTTAAAAACATTGTGACTGCAAATACGAAAAATAGTATTACCATTGAAAACTCTTTTACAAAAAAAGTAATAGTAACAAAAACTGCCAATATAGATAAAACTATTATTTCGCTATATTTTTTCCAAAAATCTAGTAATTTAATCATAATAATCCCCTTTTACATTGTAATAATACCATAAAAATCATTAATTTCAAATCAAATAAAGCGAGATTTAAAATCATCAAAACAAAAGTTATAAAACTAACAAACCTAGCATATACTTTATTATGAAAAATATAGCAGTAGTCGGAGCAAATGGAAAAATGGGATCACTCCTTTGCGAAAAATTAAAAAATACTTATATAGTTACAAAAATTACAAAAGAAGCACCACTTGAAAAAATAAATATAAGCAAGCACAAAATTGATTTAGTTATAGATTTTGCAAGTGCAGATTCAAGTGAAAAATCTGCAAATTATTGTATGCAATATAAAATTCCATTAATAATAGCATCAACTGGACAAACTGAAACACAACTAATTAACATTAAAAACGTATCAAAATTTATACCTTTAATTATTGAACCAAACTTATCTATTGGTATAAATCTTTTGAAAGACATTCAAAATTATTTAATAAATAAAATAAAAACTTTTGAAAATTACGATATAAATATTCACGAAAAGCATCACAAAGAAAAAAAGGACAGCCCTAGTGGAACTGCAATTTTGTTAAAAAATTATATTCAAAAAATATCAAATAAAGAAATACCAATTACAAGTGAGCGTGGTGGAAAAGAAGTCGGAACTCACACAGTAAACTTTTATTTTAACAGCGAACTCATCTCTATCACCCATCAAGCATTTTCAAGAGACTCATTTATTGACGGCACTTTAATATGTATAGATTTTTTATTAAAACAAAAACTTCCAAAACTTTACTCATTTTCCGAAATATTAAATAACAAAAACTACAATTAAATATTTTTAATTATTTCTATATTAAACTAAATTATTTTATAATGGATTGACAAAAAGATTTAATAACATTTATAATAATTATTAGCGATTATCGCAAATAAATTTAAAGGAAGAAAAAGTATGGAAAAAAGAGTTAGTTGTAGAGCAATTATCATTGACAGAGATAAACTTGTTGCAATGTATAGAGAAAAAAACAACAAAGTTTACTACACTTTCCCAGGTGGTGGAATCAATGAAGGCGAATCAGAAACAGAGTGCGTAAAGAGAGAATGTTTAGAAGAATTTGGAATTATTGTTGTTCCTGTTAGAAAATTATTCATTTTAGAAGATGCAAAAACTATTCAACACTACTATCTTTGCAATTGGACTGATGGTGCTCTTGGTATGGGTGATGGTGAAGAATTTTCAATTGGTTATGACAATGGTATTTATATGCCAAGCCTTATACCTATGTCTAACGTTGCAAAACTTCCACTTGTTCCAAGCGAAATTAAGGACGAAGTTCTAGCACACTACCATAACTTATTTGATGATATAGATGAAGTTAAGAAAATTGAAAGTTCTTATAATGGTTAAACAAAAAACACAAGGTATTTTACCTTGTGTTTTTATTTATATATTTTATATTTAATTTGTGTTTTTTTATTAATTTTAAGTTATATTTTACATTTTCTAACAAAAACATATAATAATTTAACATATTTTTACATTTTTTAGACAAAAAAATAAAAAAATAATTTCAATTTGTATAAAAATAACTATTTTAAATAAATTTTTACAATTTAAGGAAATATATTTTTACCATTTTCAAGAAGTTTTAAACGATAATTCTTTAAATCAATTTTTGAAACATAATTAATAAATTCATCTATCTTATCTTCTGGTAATAAGTTTGTTTTAATTTTATCATCTTCATTTATAAACTTTTTCTTTGAATTAATATTATTACTTATCTCATCATAAAAATCATAGTAGTTTACACTATATTTTTTTTCAACATAACTATTAACTTCATCATAACTATTATAAATATCACTTAAAAACTTTTCTGTATTATAATTTTCTAAATAGTCTTTTTCAAAATATTTATTAAAAAATAAATAATCAGTTACAAGATGCAAAAAATACCCTTCTTGAAAAGATGACTCATCATAAGACGCATTTAAATATTTAACCAAATTAACCTTTGTTGCAAAGTATGTAAAAGCATTATCCTTAGATTGGTTTTCTGTAAAATGACTTATACTTTTTTTATTAGTCAAATCAGGTGCTATAACACCTCTAAAAAATGCCATCTTATCTTCAACTTCAAAATTTTCTAAATATTTATTCGCAACTGCTAAATGTATACTAAAACTTGCCATAACCTTCTCCTAACCTTTTTATTATAGCACAAAAATTAAAAAAAATAAATACAAACAATTAATTAGTTTGATTTTTTAATTACACTTGATATTGACAAAATATAGATTATTTGTTAAATTATATATATAATTTATTTTTATTTTTGGAGGACTTATGGCAGAAGCAGCAGTTGCACAAAGAAAACCATTTAAAGTAGTTGGAATACTTCCACAAAAATTACAAGACAAATTAGCAGAAATGTCTGATAATAGAGCAATGGACCAAATTTTAAATGAGGTTTATGATGAAATGGGAATTCATAATATAAAGAGCCTTATAAAAGATTTTCAAGGATTAGTTCAAAGACAAGAAAATCCTGCAGACCGTAAACTTGCTGATAGTTATTATGAAAATAAAGAAATCAGCGACTTTGCAAGTAGATGTTTAAAAGCAGATAAAAGAAGTGCTCGTGAAAAACTTTTAAAATTCGGTGGTGCTCTCGGTGTTTTTGCTATAACAAATGCAAATCCTGCAATTCATGCGGCATATCTTACAATATATGGAGCAGTAAAAGCAATAATTGCTGCATATCCTGTATTATCTATCTCTGCCCTTGCACTTTCAACATTTATTTACATTAGGAGATCTCGCAAATCTCAAAGAGGCAACTACTTTGATGGTCACGCAAAAAGAGAAGCAACAGACCAAGAACTCCTTGAACTTGTTGCAAAACTTGAATCAGTTAAAAATGAACTTGAGTCAAGAAAAAATGAATTCTTAAATGCTAGAAAGACAATGCCTAAAAAAGAATATCTTGCTTGGATGAAACAAGAAGTTAAACACATTGTTGCAAAAGCAGGTGGCGTTATTGAAATGAATGACCTTGGAAATATTAGTGATATTACAGACCCTAATGTAAAAGAAGAACCTGTTGTAAAAGAAGAACCAAAAGAACCTGTTGTTAAAGAAGAACCAATAAAGCCTGTTAAATCCGAAGAAGAACCAAAAAAGACAGAACCAACAGAAGAGGCAGGTTTATCTCTATGATTAAATTATTTAACGAAGGTGAACTTGTATTAATGGATAATGACGATATTTATATGGTTGTTCAAAGTCTTACTTACAACGATGAAGAATATGCTTTAATCACTAAACAAGTAAAAACTCTAGAAGAAGCATTTGATGATAATGAAGAACGCAACTTCTTATGCAAAGTTATAGTTACAGATGATGACGATGCTTATCTTGACCCTATTGAAGACGAAGAGTTAATGCAAAAAATTCTTGGTGTTAATTAAAAAAAATCCGATTTTTAAAATCGGATTTTTCTTTTTGTTTATTTTTTATATTATTTTATTTAAAATTTTAATTATTTTGTTTAATTTCAATAATTTAACTTATAATTTTACATTTTTAATATTTTTATTTAAAAATCATTCTAATCTTCAGTTTTAATTTCTTCTATTTCATTTTGACTTATTTCATCTTTTATTTCATTTTGATTTATTTCTTTACTATTCACACTTTTTTTATTTAAAATTAAATTTGCAAATAACCCCTTCCCTTTATTACTAGATTGTTTTTCATAAGGTAAGAAACCTTGACCATAAGCATCTTTTACTAATTGACTAAACATAAATGAATTAGGGTCAACTTCTTTTACAATCTTTTTAAGTTGCATAATTTGAGAGCGTCTAAGTATTACAAATAACATACTTTTTTCTTGTCTTGAAAACATACCCTCACACTTAATATAAGTTACACCTCTCTTTACTTCGTTGAAAATTCTCTCTGTTATCTCTTCTTTTTTCTCTGTTAAAATATAATATGCTCTGAGTGATTTTACACCATCTACAAACACATCAGAAATCTTGCCAAAAACAAAGATTGTAATAAGCGCATAAAGTGGAAGAACCAAACTTCCGTATGCAATAACACTCATCACCACAACTAAGCCGTCAACAAACATTACAATTTGACCAGTTGTGATTGTTGGGAAAAATTTATTAACAACTACTGCAACAATATCACTACCACCAGTTGAACCATTTGCTCTAAAAATTAAACCAATGCCTATACCCATTATAATTCCACCGTAGATTGCATACAAAATATACACTCCACCGCCAAAACTAGCACTCTCAGTTTGAAATTTAGTAATTAAGTTATTTATAAATCCTGCATTTTCAAATATTGATGTAAATATTGAATAACTAGCAATTCCAACACCTGACCTTATTCCAAATTCAATTCCAAGAACTTTTACAGCATAGATATATAAAAAAACGTTAAGAATTAAATACCAAAGTGACATTGAAATAAAATTAAATCCAATATTTGATAGAAGGTCGTGAATAATTCTAGCGAGACCCATAAATCCACCTGGAACAATATTATGTGGCGACAAAAACACCATATAACCAAAAGACATAACAAGTGTTCCAATCATAATAACTAAACTTTGAACACATAGTTTAAAAACATCTTTTTTGGTATATTTTTTCTTTAATTTCTCCATATTTACTCCAATAAAAAAAATGACAACCATTTTAGCAATATGCTCAAAAAGTAGCCACTTAAAATAATTAATCTTATTATATAATAATAAAATTATAAATCAATATTTTTTAATTATAAATTAAAAATTTTGTCAAAAATCACCATAACTATATTATTTTAATAATTATAAATATATCATTTAATTAATTTAGTTGTTTTAAGTAAAAAATATGTGATATATTATTATCACGAGTTATAGTTAAGGTTTAATTATAAATGAACAAATCTTAATTAAAAAATTAAAAATAGGTGAATATGGACAAAAAAAGAAATAGTTTACTATCAAGTTTTAAATGTGCATTTAGTGGTATTTTTTCAGTAGTTAAAAACGAACGAAATATAAAAATTCATCTACTAGCAATGTTACTTGTTATAATTTTTGGATTTTTACTAAAAATATCTACAACTGAGTGGATTGTTTGTTTAATACTATTTGCATTAGTAATTGGAGCAGAGTTAATTAACTCAGGTATCGAAACAACCGTTGACCTAGCAATGCCTGAAAAACACGAGAAAGCAAAGTTAGCAAAAGATGTTTCTGCTGGTGCAGTATTATTTATCGCAATAATTGCAGTAATTATAGGTGCTATTATATTTGCGCCAAAAATTATTTTATTTATAAAAGAGATTTTATAAATAAATACTTATAAATGTAAATTTAATTATAATATTTTATAAAAATTACAATATTAATAAAATTAAGGAGAAAATTATGTTTAGTTTAAAAGGAAAAATTGCACTTGTTACTGGTGCAAATTATGGTATTGGATTTGCTATTGCTAAGGGATTAGCAAGTGCAGGAGCAAAGATTGTTTATAACGGAATTTCTAAAACTGAAGTTGATAATGCAAAAGTTGAATATGATAAACTTGGAATTGATGCAACTGGTTATGTATGCGACTGCACAGATGAAGATGCAGTTGAAAAAATGATTGACGATATAAGAGCAAATATTGGAACAATTGATATTTTAGTTAATAATGCTGGTATTATTAAGAGAATTCCTATGATTGAAATGTCTGCAAAAGACTTTAGACAAGTTATTGATGTTGACCTTAATGCCCCATTTATTATGGCAAAAGCAGTAATTCCTGATATGATTTTAAAAGGTGGTGGTAAAATTATCAATATATGCTCTATGATGAGTGAACTTGGAAGAGAAACAGTTAGTGCATACGCTTCAGCAAAAGGTGGACTTAAAATGCTCACAAAAAACATTGCAAGCGAATACGGAAAATATAATATTCAATGCAACGGAATTGGACCAGGCTATATTGAAACACCACAAACTGCCCCACTTAGGGAGATTCAACCTGATGGAAAACCACACCCATTTGATAGTTTTATTAAAGCGAAAACTCCAGCAGAAAGATGGGGAACTCCTGAAGACTTAATTGGACCTGCAATTTTCTTAGCATCAGATGCTTCAAATTTTGTAAACGGACACATTCTCTATGTTGATGGTGGAATTTTAGCATACATTGGCAAACAACCTTAATTAAAAAATTATATTATAATGTATAATTTAAAATTAAAATTATCAAATTTAACAATTTAACTTAATTTATAAAATAAATAATAAAATAAAGGTAGTATATTATGAAATTTAAAACGCAAGATTATTTATCAACATCAGAACTTTTAAATGGTATTTTGAACGGGTCAATTCTCCCAAAATCAGAATCACTTATCTTATCACTTTCACTTCGCTTAGACAATTCTTATACAAGGAAACTTTATTGTGATATATTTAATAACTACAGTGAGTTTTTACCTATTTCGCTTTTTTCTGGAGAGATGCGTGAACACTCTAGTAGTCTTTTAGTAAAGATTTTAAATTACAATTCAAAAAGAGATGACAAACTTGCCAACTTATTTAACCAAATAGTAATGCTCCTTTGTTATAGTGAAAAATATGTAAATGTTGAAAAATGGAATAAATATTTTAGTGGCTATGATAATAAGGGAATTAGTGAACAAGAAAAATATAAACTTCTAGAATTTACTATTAATGATATTTGCGACCTTATACAAGTTCCCCGTATTACAATTGCAACATACACATATGGTGTTGATGGAGTTATGAAAAGTTATTATGATACTATTCCATTTAATGAAAAACTTAGAAAGTTTTATATTGAAGATGTTTTAGGAACAAACTATACACATGAAGAAGAAAAAGCAAGAGATATCATTTTTTACTGCACAGGTAGATGTTTATTAGAATTAGCAAAAAAAGATAGTTCTATAAGAGACCTTCTTGGAATTTCTCTATCAAGAATTAGCGAATACACTACTAATCAATCAGAATATTTTAATGATATAAACAATATTTCAAAGGCTCTTAGTTACTACTATAAAATCTATACTGGTTATATAAAATTCCAATACTAAATATTAAAAAGTCAATATTGACATAAGAATTTATATATGATATATTTTAATTACAAAAAGGAGAACACCTATGGGATTTTTGAAAGATAGAAAAAATGCTAAAGAACTTGAAAATACTTATAACCAAGTTTCTGCATTTAGAAAAAAAATGGAACAACTTACTCTTGAAGATTCTAAGTTAGATATTCAAGCAACCTATGACAAATGTGAAGAATTACTTACTAAAATTGCATCAGCAAAAGAAATTGTAAAAGAAGACTTAAATAAGAGTCGTGATGTTTTGATGAATAGTTGGTTTGCCACAAGAGACGCTCTTGCTTATGAATATAATATTCACCAAAAAAGACTTGCATACTTAGAAACAAGTGAAAAAGAACTTTCTGAAATAAAAAATAGTATGCTTCAAAATGGTGCACAACCAAAAAATCAAACAACCACTGAACCATCACCAGAACCTGGAAACTAAAATATTATATAAAAAAGACTAACCTAAAATTATAACAGGTTAGTCTTTTTTTATTTTGTATTTTTTATATTAATTAAATTTTTTTTTTGCATTTTTATATAATTTTATTATTTTTTTTACTAAATTCTCAATAAAATCTACAAAAATAACATCATATATTATTAAAAATGTAATTTTTTATATTATTTTAATATTATTATACATTTTAATTATTATTTATCTAGTATAAAAGTTCTTATTTTATTTAAAAAATAAATTAACATTTAATAATAATTATGTTATAATAATTTGCGAGAGGTAAAACAATGGAAAAATTAAATATATATAAAGTTGAAGAAAAAGATATTGACACACTTTTTGATTTAATAAATGGGCTTGCGTTATACGAAAAGCGTCCACAAGATATGACGGGAACAAAAGAAGAACTTAGTTACTGGTTATTTGAAAGAAATATTGCCACTTCCTTTATTGCTGAGCAAAATGGAGAAACCATCGGATATGCACTTTACTACCCTATCTTTGGTTCATTTTCAGCAAAGGGAAAAGTTCATCTTGAAGATATTTTTATTAAAGAAGAGTATCGTGGAAAAGGTTTTGGCAAACAATTTTTAAGCGAAGTTATTAAAGATGTTTTGGCAAATGGATACACTGGTATGGAGTGGAGTTGCCTTGACTGGAACACACCATCAATTGCTTTTTATGACAAAATTGGTGCAACTAGAGAAACAGGTAGAGAATATTTTGAGTTCACAAAATCTGATCTTGACAGACTCTCTTCATTATAATTTAATATAAAAATAAAAGGTTAATAGATATTTTTCTATTAACCTTTTTGTTTGATTATATTTCAACTAAACTTAATTTATAAATAATTATTATCTATGATTTCATACTCAGGAATTTCATTTTTAATAATTATCTTTTTTATGAAATTATTTTTAATTTCAAATGATATAGTGCTTTTATTTTTTTCAATATTATAATCTGAATAATCTAAAAGAATAAACTCTTGACCACTTTTTATATTTGAAACTAAACAATCAGTTTTTGCAATAGCCTTTCGACATATAACAACACTTGTAAGTTTATAGATAAACTTTTTATTTTCAGTTAAAAAATTTAAAACCTCTTCTCTACCCCTTAATACCTTTTTTAGCGACTGAGATTCATATATTGTGTCTTGATTTAAGTATTTTGAAATTTCATAAACATCACCAAACTCAAACGTTTCTTTTATAATCTCAAATAATTTTTCTTTTGTAAGTAGTTCATTATCAAAATTATCATCTTCCCTAAACGGACTACTAATTACTTGCAAGTTTTCATCAACTATAAACTCTTCAACCACATCATTATTCTTTTTTGGCTCAGGTAATTTTTTTTCTGGCACAATTTTAATAACTCGCTTTATAAAATTAATATACTTCAAAATATCACTATATGTAACGCTGTAATGTTTAGATTTATACCAAATGTATGCGGCAACTTTTCTTGCAATATAACACGCTAAGATATTGTTATAATTTTCAGTAATCTGCTCTAATATACAAGTTTTTTGATCACTATTAAGATTAAGACCTTCTAATTCCTTTTTTAGTCCTAAAATTTCTGGACTTTTTTTATTTAGTTTATAACTTAATTTTTCACTTTTTTCAATAAGATTATTTATATCTTTTTCCATAAAACTATTGAAATAATTTTTTATCTTTTTAAAAAGTTTTTGCTCTTCTTTAGATTTAGTATCTAAAACTTCTTGAGTTTTTGCCTCAAGTTTAACGAAGATACTAAAAAAGTTAAGTCTTGTAATTTGTTCACTTTCACTTAATATCTTATTTTCAATAAGATATTTATAATAGTCAATAGGAATAACAATCTCTTCTTTATAAAAATTACCAATTTTTAAATCAAGCACAAATTTACACTTTGATTCTTTATTAATCTTTCCTAGTGCAGTGAGTCTTTCGTATAAGTTAAGCACTGACTCATATACTGCGTAGTTACCTTTTATAGTAGACTCTTTATACCATAAGAAACTTTTTTCTTGACTAAGGTGTGGCATAACCTGATTAAAAAACATATTACTTCCCATTGTATAAAGATAACCAAGTCTCTCCCCTGCTCTTAAACAGTTGTGATTATAAAATAAATCTTCATAACCAAGCATTATCTTTCGATAATCTTCATTTGTTTTTTCTTGGAAATGAAGCAGTTCATATTTTGCTAAAACATTACCACAACACGCAGACATTTTAAGCCACATAATATAAATTGTGCTATTTTTTACAATAACATCATTCCACTGAGTATTATTTACAAACTCAGTTTCGCTTCTTTTCCACATAATATCTTTATGGATTTGCGCTATTTTATAATAAATTTCTCCACCTTTATCATCTTTTATTTGAGAAAGTAACTTTTCATATCTTTCTTTATTTTTTTTAGTTGCAAATTCAAGTAATTGTTTTGATTCGTAGTCATAATTAAACACAAAATCACATTTTAAAATCTTATCTACTTTTATAAGATTATGGGTTAGATAGCCATTTGAAATTAAGTAGTAATTTTTCTTATTTATTTCAATCAACTCTTTAACTGCTCTTTGAATTGTTGGATTATAATTTCTTAAATCGTAACCAAAATCTTCTTGGAATAAATGGAAATCGCTTAAAAGCAACTTTAAAATTAATGGAACTTGTGATTTTTTAAACTTTTCAACACCATTTTCTTTTTCTATTAAACCATTTTCCTTTAAAAAACGATAAACATTTTGAGCAGTTTTTTCAGTTACATCAAGATTTTCTACTATAAGTGCTTCACTCACGAACTCGTCAAAAACGAGTGATTTAACTTTATTAGAAAAAACTTTACAGTTATTGATATAATATGGCTCAGTTTGAGAGTAACAAACATAGCCACTGAGAAGAACTACATAGTCTTCAACTATAACAAAGTTGTATTTAGATTTCTCGTAGCACTCTATTAAAAACTTACCATCTATATAAAAATTAAACACACTATCATCAAACTGATAATGCACATATAAATTATCACCTTTAACAATTACAAAGATTGTTTTTGATAAAATTGCATCTAATTCTTTTTCTTCACTAATAACGCTAACATACTCAATTTCATTTGAAATAAGGTTACAACTCCATAAGTTTTGATAACCACTTTTTTGAATAACTATGTTATTACTTCCATCATTAAGTCCAATATATATAATATCTTCATCTAAAACATAATGATATAATTTTTTACTGCTACCGAGCATTTTTAAAACTTCATCATAATTATACTCTGTTTCAATAATTTTTGATTTATTATTAAAAGATTCATCATAATGTATCTCGCCTTCAAAATAAAAAATAAAAGGAATATCTGATTTTTTTATATATTCTATAAATAAGTTTTCCATTTCATAATTAAAATAAAGTGGAAGATTATCTATATCAATTTGACTAACATTTAAAAAACATAATTCGCCACTTTTTAAAACAACTCTATCATAGTTATCACTAATATCTTTTTTATTTTCAAAATTTTTATCTTCTGAAATTAGGTCATACTCATAATCAAATGTTTTATAAGATTTTAAATATTTATCATAATTTTGAGCATCATTAAAACTATTAACAATTTTATTTACTTTGCCTTTTTCTGCAAAAATTATCGATGATTTTGGAGATAAACTAAACCTTTCACTAGACAAAATCTTATTATCTTTATCATGAATAACTTTATCTCCTATCATAATATAAATGCCGTTAATATCTTCATATTTTTCATCTAAAAATTTTTCTGCATTATAAAAATTATCACATTTATCCCATAATAAAAATTCGTCTTCAGTGATTAATATAAGTCTATTACCGTCTTTAACACCAACCATTTTTATATTTTCGTTTTGTTCTTCCATAAGTCTCCATAATTAAAGAAAATTTTAAACTTCTATAAATAATTATAAAATAAATCATTTATAATGCAATTAACTTACCTTTTTAGTTTATCACTTTCTAAAAAAATTATAAACAAAAAAACGAGAAAATCTTCTCGTTTTTTTATTATAAATTATACTTATTTTTAATTAATCATTAAATACCTTAATTTTTCATTTATCATTAATTTTATTATCTTTCAATCATTGAATCAAGCATTGTGTCTGGTTTTGCAATTCCAAGAAGTTCAAGAACTGTTGGAGCAACATTAGCAAGGCTACCACCCTTTTTAAGTTTTACATCTTTATTTTTATCACTAACTAAAATAAATGGAACAGGGTTAATTGTATGCTTTGTTAAAACATTACCTTCTTCATCAACCATTTCTTCGCAGTTACCATGGTCTGCAATAATGATACACTCACCACCTTGTTTAAGTGTTTCCATCGCAATTTTATATGCACATTCATCACAGCAAGTTACGGCTTCTTTAGCGGCTTCCATATCTCCTGTATGACCAATCATATCAGGGTTAGAGTAATTTACAAGCACAAAATCATATTTTTTACTAGAAATAACTCTAAGCAAATCTTCTGTAATTTCAGGTGCACGCATCTTTGGGTGAGCAGCGAAATTTTTATCATTATAACTATCAATAAGTTGTCTATCTTCACCTTCATATTGTTTTTCAATACCACCATTGAAGAAAAATGTTACGTGAGCATACTTTGTTGTTTCTGCAATATGATATTGTTTCATACCTGCGTTAGAAACTAAGCAAGATAAATTGTCTTCAATAATTTTTGGTGGGTAAAGTGTGTTTAAGTGAGAGAGTTCCTTTGCATATTCTTGCATAGGTGTCATTAAAAGTTTATCAAACTTTTCAACTTTAAACTCTGAAAAGTTAGGGTCTGTTAAAGCAAATGTTAATTCTCTTGCTCTATCTGAACGATAGTTATAGAAAATTACAGCATCACCATTTTTAAATGTTCCGTTTTCATCAATAATCATTGGTTCACAGAACTCATCAGTTATATCTCTTGAATAACTTGTTTCAATCGCCTCTTTTGAACTATTAAACTTTTCACCTTCGCCATAAACATACATATTATATGCTTTTTGAAGTCTATCCCATCTCTTTTCTCTATCCATTGCATAAACTCTACCACAAATTGTAGCAATTTTAGCATTAGTTCCTGCAATTTTTTGTTCAGTTTCAGCAATGAAATCTTTTCCACTTGTAACAGCAGTATCTCTTCCATCAGTGATAGCATGAATATAAATATTTTTAATATTATAATTTTTAGCAGCGTCTAATATAGCAAACATATGACTCATTTTTGAGTGAATACCACCTGTTGACAAAAGTCCAATTAAGTGAAGGTCTGTTCCGTTTTGTTCAACGTAAGAAAGTGCCTTAATTAAATGCTCGTTAGTCATAAACTTTCCACTTTTGATTTGGTTGTCTATATGAAGAAGGTCTTGCTCTATAACTCTTCCACCACCAATTGTAAGGTGTCCTACTTCACTATTTCCCATTTGACCTTCTGGAAGACCAACTGCGCTACCAGATGCCTCAATTTGAGTGTTTGGGTATTTTGCCATAAGTTCATCTAAAAAAGGTGTGCCTGCTAAAGCCACTGCGTTACCTTCTTTCTTTTCATTAATACCAAAACCATCTAAGATACATAATGTTACCATAAAATAATCTCCTTATAATTTATATAGTTTTAAAACTAATTTTTTATTTTTTTACATAAATAAAGCACATTATAAATTTTAAATAAAATCATAAAGTGCTTACTTATATATTTTAAATTAAATAAAATACTTTACAAGTAATTTGTAAAAATAATTTAAAAATATTTGTATTATTAAACCGTATTATAAAACAAATATTGCTTTTGCTCTAAGTTTATTTCTATCCATCTTAAAGCCTTGCATTGTTCCGTCATTAGAAATTTTAATTGACACACCATAGTTAGAAAGTGTCTTTGCTGCAGCAAGTCGTCCACCACCTGAACTACCTGCTTCAATTTTGATAATAGCACCAACAGCAAT
>JAFTMY010000105.1 GCA_017452165.1 Clostridia bacterium
AAAGAAGAAGATAACAAGAATTGTTCCATCAGGATAATGTGAGTCAAAGTACCACCATTCATATGTTCCTTTTGAACCATCTGTACGCATTCCATCTTCCCATATTTCTACTTCATTTTTATTTAATCCCATTTTACAAGCAATTGTAAAACAAGTATCTGCAACTGTATTTGTATGCACAATTTTTCTTATAATATTATCATTTGTTAAATCATATTTTAAAACATAATCATAAAATTGATGATTGATATTTTGAACAAAATCTTCCATTTTAATCTCCCTTTAATTATAATATAATAATTTTAGCATATAGAATCATTTATTTCAACTTTATAAATATCTTGTTTTAAATTTTATTTATAAAAGAACATTTTTTTTCGTTATCTCATACAATAAATTAGATGACTAACAATCATCTAAATTTCAAAGGAGAAAAATATGGCAACACAAATTAACAACTCAGCCACTGCCGTATATGGCTATGGTAGAAGTAGCAGAGACAGTGCATCAAGCAATGTCGCAACAACTAATCTTATAACAGAATATGCTATCTCTGGCTACAAAGAATCACTTAATTCAACATTTCGTGCTGGAGAGAATATAACATATTATATTCACATTTCAAATGACGGAACATCTCCACTTTATAATGTAACAGTATCTGATAATCTAGGTGGAACAGGTTCTCCACTTACCTTTATAGATTCAAGTGCAGTTTTAAATATCAACGGAACAAATACAACTATTATTCCAACATCTGTAAACCCATTAACTTTTGTTTTACCAACACCACTTTCTGCTGGAGACCTTGCAACGCTTACATACATCGCAAGGGTAAACTCAGGAATATCTGAAACAATAACTGAAATAACAAATGCTGCTACAATTCAAGCAAACGAAGGTTCATCAACCGGACAAATAATTCAAGTAACACCTACTCCGAGTGTAACAATTCCACTTGAAGATTATGCAGATGTTTCTATGACAAAATCAGTTAGCACAAATGAAATTACAGTTGGCGAAACATTTAGTTACACAATCACATTATCAAACTCAGGAAATCTTGATGCAACAGGCGTTGTAATTACAGATGTTTTACCTGCAAACTTTGTTATTTCATCAATCACAACTCTCACAAATGGAGTTTTAACTACATTTGAAACTGGCGACTACACATTAGACCCAACAACTAACACTCTAACACTTCCTAACACATCATCTGCACTTACAATCACTGTCCCAGCATCAACAACCACTGGCGATGGAACAACCATAGTTACAATTACAGGGTCTATTACTGCATAATTATAAGATATAAATTTAAACAAAAAAAATCTCTTATATCATTATAAGGGATTTTTTTATTTGTTTTACATTATAAATATATTTTATAATATCTAACTGTATTATAAATAAATTTATTAACGTAATATATTTTTAAATAATATTCAATATTATAATTATTAATTATAATACTATAAAATATTATAATATTTATTATTATATTTACACTAAATAAAGATATATATATAAGTATTATTAATATTAAAACATGAATTATAAAATATTTTTTATATTAATTTATTTACATATAAAACGAATATTATTAAATATAAAATAATTGTTATAAATAATTTTAATAATAATCAACTATGTTATAAATATAATTTTTACAATTCAAACTTAAAATAATTTAAAAATTACATTTTTTTATTAAATAAAACTTATTACACTCTTATTTGCTTTATTTTTTTATATAAATACTTTATAATATTAGTTAAAGGTAAATTTAAGTCTAAATACTTTATTTTATAAAAATGTTTGAAACAAAACTCATTTAAAGTGTTTTACTTAAATAAAAACACCTTTATATTTTAATTTTGAAAAACAAACTATTACCATTAAGACTATAATATCAAAAACTTAAAATATAAAATTATACACAAGGAAGGTTTTTAAATGGCAAATATTGATTTAAGCAAATATGGAATTGAAAATGTAAAAGAAATTATTCACAACCCTTCTTATGAAGTTCTTTTCAAAGAAGAAACAAAAGTTGGTTTAGAGGGCTATGAAAAAGGCACTAATACTGAACTTGATGCTGTGAATGTTATGACAGGTATCTATACAGGCAGATCACCTAAAGATAAATATATTGTTGTTGATGATAATAGTAAAGATACTATTTGGTGGACAACTGACGAATATAAAAACGATAATCACCCAATGAGTGAAGAAGTTTGGAACACTGTAAAAAAACTTGCTCAAAACCAATTATCAGAGAAGAGATTATTTGTTGTTGATGCTTTTTGTGGTGCAAACAAAGACACTAGAATGGCTGTTCGTTTTATTATGGAAGTTGCTTGGCAAGCACACTTTGTTAGCAATATGTTTATTAAGCCAACTTCAGAAGAATTAAATAATTTTGAACCAGATTTCATTGTTTACACTGCTTCTAAAGCAAAAGTTGAAAACTACAAAGAGTTAGGACTCAACTCTGAAACTTGTGTAGCATTTAATATTTCTAGCAAAGAACAAGTTATTTTAAATACTTGGTATGGTGGTGAAATGAAAAAAGGTATGTTCTCAATGATGAACTACTTTTTACCACTTAAAGGCATTGCTAGTATGCACTGTTCTGCAAATACAGATAAAAACGGCGAAAACACTGCCATCTTCTTTGGTTTATCAGGAACAGGTAAAACAACTTTATCAACTGACCCAAATAGATTGTTAATTGGTGATGACGAACACGGTTGGGACGACAACGGCGTATTCAACTTAGAGGGTGGTTGTTATGCAAAGGTTATCAACTTAGATAAAGACAGCGAACCAGATATTTACAACGCAATTCGTAGAGATGCTTTACTTGAAAATGTTACAGTTGATGAGCAAGGCAAAATCGACTTTACCGACAAGAGTGTAACAGAAAATACTCGTGTTAGTTACCCTATTAACCACATTGATAACATCGTTAAACCAATCAGTCATGGTCCTCATGCTAAACACGTTATCTTTTTAAGTGCTGATGCTTTTGGTGTTTTACCACCTGTTAGCATCTTAACTCCAGAACAAGCACAATATTATTTCTTAAGTGGTTTTACTGCAAAATTAGCAGGAACTGAAAGAGGTATTACTGAACCAATGCCAACATTCTCTGCTTGTTTTGGTCAAGCATTTTTGGAATTACACCCAACAAAATATGCTGAAGAATTAGTTAAGAAAATGAACGTTAGTGGTGCTAAGGCTTACTTAATTAATACTGGTTGGAACGGAACTGGTAAACGTATTTCAATCAAAGATACTCGTGGTATCATAAACGCAATTTTAGATGGCTCTATAAAGAGTGCTGAAACAAAAACAATTCCTGTATTTAACTTTGAAGTTCCAACATCTTTACCTGGTGTTGATTCAAAAGTTTTAGACCCAAGAGATACATACTCTAACACAGCAGAGTGGGACGAAAAAGCAAATGATTTAGCATCAAGATTTATTAAAAACTTTGCTAAATATGAATCTAACCAAGCAGGTAAAGCATTAGTTAAAGCCGGTCCAACTCTTAAATAAATTAAACACATATTAATTAAATAAAAATAAAAACATACTTAGTTATATTTGTAAGTATGTTTTTTATTTTAAAAAAACTATAAAATTTTATTCTTTTATTCATTTATCTATTTTTAATATTAAAAAAAATGATTATCAATAAAAAATTAAAAGCATTTCTATAAATGAAATGCTTTTAATTTTTTATTATTTGACTTTTTAACTCTTTTCTTTGTCTATTTCCTTTAACAATCATAATAATCGCCATTGTAATCGCAAACCCAATAACTGCAACACCTGTAAGTGGAAGTAAAATTTTTCCAAGCATTACACTTTCTTCTGTTCCAAAAGTTGTAAGCATTGTTGTTTCAAGAGTAAGCATTGATACTGAACCTGCAATTAACGAAATGGTTTTTGCCGATGAATAAACTGGACTTTTGTATTTTCTATATCTAATTAAATTAACAATTGCAAATGAAAATGTAAAGAATGTATATGCTGCCATTGCAATAGTTGTTATCATATGATGATAAAAAGTTTTATCAAAATAAACCATAAAAAACACTATAACTGCAAGTGCTAAATTCATAAAAATTAAAAGCCAACCACAAAGTATTGATTTTTTTATTTCAATTTCAGTTTGCTCATTTGCTTCATATTTTCTAGTATGAATTAAAAGGAAAAACCTCATCACACCAAGCATAACATAATAAGCAAACATTGAGTAAAACCAAAATGATTTATGATAAAAACCTAGACCTAATTGTAAAATTGCAAAGGCAATATTCCAAATAAGTGAACCATAAAGAGAAATATTCATACGTAGTCTAACATCATTAAAATATCTTTTTACATATTCATTTTCAGTTTTTACTTTTTTAAAAAATTTTATTATATTTGGAATTTTAGCGCATACAACAACTAAAACATAAAACGCAATTAAATAAGAAATTATTGCAATAATAGATTCAGAACCTAAATTTATCAAAGAAAAAGTCAAAAATGCAATCGAAATTGGCAGTAAACAAATAATTACTGCAATGTGTGGATATAACAAACTAATTCCTATTTTTTTCCAATTAATCTTCTTTTTTTCTTCCATAATAATCACTCCACTAAAGCATAGGTGCAAATATCCTTACAAGCGCTCTAAAAAATCTATTCAATAAATTTGTTTTAAGCATTTTATGTGTAATTTCTATTGATTTAATCAGTGTGCTATCAATATCTTTCTTTATATCTTTTATACTTTCACAATTATAAAGCCACACACCATTTTCAAAATGATGAACTAAACTTCTATAATCTAAGTTTATTGTTCCTATTATAGCATACTTATCATCAGAAATGTAAGTTTTGCATGAATAAATCCTGGCTCATATTCATAAATTTTAACACCACATTCAATCAACCTCTTATAATAACTTCTCGTCATATTAAAAACAATTTTGTAAGTTCAAAGACAGCCTCACCTTCTAAGCGAATTCCAACATCTTTCCAATGTCCAAACCTTTCAATTTCATTTATATATTCATCAGCAATATTTATTCCACCAGTATAGCCAATAATTCCATCAATAACAACAATTTTTCTATGGTTTCTATTATTAAACTCATTATCAGCCTGCCCCTTCATTCTTGAAAAAGGAGTTGCTCCTATACCCATTTTTGCAAGTTGCTTTGCATAATTTCCTGGAAGCGTAGACATACAACAGGAATAACTAAAACAATAAGCATCCAAGGAATTTTATAGTCTGGATTATCATCTGATGATATAATTTTAAGTTCTGCACCAAAAGTTGTTACACCTACTGCAATATAAAAATATGGAACAAATATACATAAAGTTATCATTATTCCAATAATTGCCAATACTTCAAATAAAGTTATAAGACCTGCTAGAATATATCTAACAGGTATATAGTTTATTTCTTGCTCTTTAAACTTTCCATTACCTAGATTAAGTTTTATTTTCTTTTTCATAAAATCCTCTAAACGCATTTAAGCGAAGCATTTCTGCTCCGCTTTATCTAAACTATACTAATTTTTTCAAGTATTTTTTTACTACCAAAACCAATACCATAACTAAATAATCCAGCACCCACTAAACATAAAAGCAAGTTTACTATTGTGCTATTAAGTGGAGTTATAATTGGTATCATCATAAACATAAGCATTCCTATTCCAAATGCCATAAGAAGTGAAAGCCAGAGTCTTTGTTTTGCATAAACACTTGCAAGCACATAAATTGAAACAAAAATCATAGTAAGTGCAATTTTTGAAAGCATACTCATAACTATATTAAAAGCAGTTGCTCCTTCAAGAGTAAATGGAAGACTTGAAACAACTCCTCCTATCATTGCACCAATAAAAAATACAATAAACATACAAGCGCTTGCAAAAAAACAAACTATTGTTTTTGAAATGACATAATCATCTTTTTTTACTCTTACAGTAAATAAATTTTTTGCATAACCACTTCTAAAATCTTCACTAATAAATATACAAACAAATACAGAAATTACAAAGAACATCATATTTATATTACACATACTTGTAATATCCATACTCATTGTTTGTTCTGAGCCACTAACAGTTCCAATTATTTGCCAAACATTATCAAACCCTTCAATAACTGTTTCTACTCCTGTTTGAGGATTTATTGAAACTGTGCCGTCCATCATAGTAGTCATAACTAAAATCAAAATAGGCATAACAAGTGAAACACCTAGCATTATATAAAAAAGTGGAGATGTAAGCATTCTTCTAAAGTCAACACCCAGCATACTTTTCAATCTTTTTTGAAAGGTATTTTTTTCAAAATTCATAGTCATATTATTTTACCTCCCTATTTTCCATAAGGTTAATATAATATTCTTCAAGACCAATTTTATCGGTTTTAAGTTCATTAACAATAACATCATTGTCATATAAATACTTAACAATATCTTCAGGAGATTCTGCATCATAAATTCTCAAAAGTTCTTTTTGCTCATCTTCTATTACTTTTAAATATTTCTTATTTAAAATCTCTTTTGCTTTTTGCTTGTCTTTTACTCCAATCGCAACAAATGTAGGACAACTTTTTTCAAGTTCATCAGCCGTCATCTCAACAATCATTTTTCCACCACGAATAATTCCGTAATGAGTAGCAATCTTTTCAAGTTCTCCTAAAATGTGAGATGATACAAGCACTGTCGCACCACTTTTTGCAATGTCAGTTAAAACTTCTCTCATAATTCGCATACCATCAGCATCTAAGCCATTTATTGGTTCATCTAAAACTAAAAGTTTAGGATTCCCAAGAAGAGCCATAGCAATACCAATCCTCTGTTTCATACCAAGCGAGCAGTTTTTAAATTTATTAGAAGCAGAGCCCTCCATTCTAACAAGTCTTAAAACATTTCTAACTGCCTCTTCTTTGTCTTTTATAGATAAGTTTGTTGCTTGCAATATAAGATTATTCCAAACTGTAAGATTTGAAAAACAGCCTGGTTGTTCAATCAAAACACCTATAGACGCTCTAACATCAGGATCTGTCAATGGTCGGTCATATATTTTAATTTCACCACTTGTCTTGTGAATAAGTCCGCAAATTATTTTTTCTGTTGTAGATTTGCCACTGCCATTTTCACCAATAAATCCATATATTGAACCAACAGGAACTGTCATATTTAGACCTGCAAGAGCTTGTTTTTCGCCAAAATTTTTCGTTAAATTTTTTATTTCTATCGCATTCATTTTCCGTCCTCCCTAATACACATCACTTTTATTTAAAATATAAGTTCCAAGTAAGTTATATATAACTGTCCAGAAAACTGAGCAAAGCAAACATATAATCACTGATAAAAAATTACTAGATAAACAAGCATAAACAGATGAACCATATAAGAAAATGTTTAAAATACAAGAATTACCAAGCATTGCACCTGCACCAATAACTAAGATACCTGTTCCAAAGAAAAATGACGAAATGATTGAAATCCAAAAGTTTTTTCTAAATATTATATTTAAAAATACATATAAACTTGCCCACCCAAAACTCATTATTATTTTTCCAAGAAATGCACAAAAAAGTGAACCAAAATTAACATCAAAAGATAATTTTACAAATAAACCCGCTAAAATTGTTCCAAATAAATAAGTCACACACATACATACCATTGCAAAAGCACAAGTAATGGTTTTACTAATCATATAGTCTTGTTTTTTAGCATGTGTTGTAAATAACTGCTTAACATATCCACTTTTATAGTCATGGCCAATAAAAATAGATACCATTATTCCACCAAAGATGAATACCATATTCATATTTGCATATTCTCCCATATGAGAAAACATATATAGTGGTTTTTCAGATGCTATTGCATGCCAAGTGTTAGTAAATATTGCACCTGTTTGCGAATTTTCCATACCAGTTGTTCCAATAATCATCGCAGGAATAATAGCCGCAATTGAAATAAATATATAAAAAAGTGGTGTATGAAATAATCTATAAAAATCAACAGATAACATTGATTTTATTCTATTTATTAAAGTAGGAGTTTCAAATTTTAAATTGTTTACACTTTCCATTATTTTGCCTCCTTTCTGCTCATAAGTTCAATATAGTATTCCTCTAAGCCAACTTTATTTTTCTTAATTTCACTAGGAATAATATTACTATCCACTAAATATTTTACAATTTCTTCAACATTTTCCTCGTCATAAACTCTAACAAATTCTTGCTCTAGTCTTACATTTTTATACTTACCCTTCAATATTTCAATAGCCTTTTTAGAATCTTTGACTTTAAGTGATACAAATATTCTTGCTCTTGCTTCCATTTCTGCACTAGATAATTCTTGTATCATCTTTCCTTCACGAATAATTCCATAGTGCGTTGCAATTTTTTCAAGTTCACCTAAAATATGAGAAGAAATTAAAACTGTGCAATTATAGTTTTTAGTAATATCTACTAAAATCTCTCTCATAATTTTCATACCATCTGTATCAAGTCCATTAATTGGTTCATCTAAAATTAAAAGTGATGGAGAACCAAGTAGAGCCATAGCAATACCAACTCTTTGTTTCATACCAAGTGAACATTTTTTAAATTTTAATTCTCTATGTTCCTCCATTTTGACAATTTTAAGAACTCTTGTAATCTCCTCATCAATATTTTTAATACCTAAATTTAAACACTGCATTTTCAAATTCATATAAATACTTGAACTAGGAAAACAACCAGCATTTTCAATTAATGCTCCAACTTTTACTCTTACTCCAGCATCTGTGTAATCTTTTCCAAACAAACTAATAGTTCCACTATCTTTTGCCAAATGCCCACAAATAAGTTTTTCTGTTGTAGACTTACCACTTCCATTCTCACCAATAAATCCATATATTGAACCCACTGGAACAGTCATATTAAGTCCATTTAATGCATACATTCCACGAAAAGACTTTGTTAACCCCTTTATTTCTATTGCGTTCATACTTTTACTCCTATTTTTATAATTAGGTTGATTTTTTATTATTTCTTTTTATTTACTTTTGCTGCTTCGTATCTTTCATTAGCAAGCCTTATTCTTTCATTTGCTTCTTCAATTTGCTTTTTTTGTTCTTCACGAGTTTTTGCAGTTCTCTCTGCTGGTGTCATATGAGCATCGTCCCAAGATTGTTTTGCTTGAGCCTTTGCCTTTTTCCAAGTATTTGTCCCACGATTTTCTTCAAAATTTGCCTTTGATTCTGCTTTTACTTCTTGAAAATTAGCCTTATCAACTTCATGTTGAGCCTTTGCACTTTCTTTCATATCATTAAAGGCATTTTTAAAAAACCTTCCTGTTTTTTTTAAAATATTATCCTGTTTTTCTACTTTTTCTTCATTTGTATTTTCTAGAGTTTCTTCATTAACATTTTTCTCTTCCATAAATTTATACTCCTTATTTAACCAAGTATTATTCCAACACTTGACTTGTTAATAAAAGTATAGTAAACTTTTTTTAAAATTACAATGAAATAAAATTTTTACTAACCACAAAAAACGATACTTTGTTGGAATAATAAAATTAAACCAACACTACAAAAATTTTTGTTGGATTAATAATATTTAGGAGTATTTATGAATATCAAAAATAATTCTAGATACAAAAATAGTAGCGAAAAGATTGAAACTGCTTTTCTATCATTATTAAATAAGTATAAATATGAAGAAATTACTATAAGTCAAATTTGCAAGCAGGCAGAAATTAATCGAAGCACTTTTTATTGCCACTATAATGACATTAATGATTTAATTATTAATATAGAGGGTAAATTTGCAAAAAGTATGGCAAGTATATTTAACTTTGGAGAAAGACGTTCTCACGATGCGATGGTTGAAATGTTTAAGTTTGTCAAAGATAACAAATATTTTTATAAGGCATTTTTAAATATTCCATATATAACATTAGCAGAAAAAAATACTAAAATTGAAGTTTTAAAAAATATAGATAACCATAATTATATCGAGAAATCTAATAAAATTAGCATTTTTTATCGTGCAAGTTTTTTTGGAGCAGGAATAAAAGAACTATGCAGATTATGGATTGAACGAGATTGTGAAGAAACACCTGAGCAAATGGCATCTCTTCTTCTTGAAGAATATAAAAATAGAGAATGTTAAAATTAATTAAAACCATAAAAAAACCCTCAAAAAGAGGGCTTTTTACATTGCAAAAATTTAAAATATATACAAAAACAAATCCTTAGTTATGATACTCCAAAAATGGTTGAAATGATGATTGAGTTATATT
>JAFTMY010000106.1 GCA_017452165.1 Clostridia bacterium
AAAGGCTTTGGTGGAACAGATTTTAGACCAGTTTTTAATCATATTGATAAACTTATCAATCAAAAGGAATTTACAAATTTAAAAGGACTTATATATTTTACAGATGGAGCAGGAAGTTTCCCACAAACGAAACCTAAATATGAAACAGCGTTTGTTTTTGTTGAGGGAGAAGAATATACTGAGCACGGAGTTCCTTCTTGGGCTATGAAAGTTGTGCTTAGAGAAAGTGATATAAAAGAGTTATAAGAGTAAAAGGAGAAAATTATGAATATTAAAGATGCAAAAGAACAAATAAAAAATGCTATGGTATCATATTTTACAAAAAATGAATTTGGAAATTATATTATACCAACAGAAAAACAACGACCTATATTTTTAATGGGACCTCCAGGAATTGGAAAGACTGCTATAATGGAGCAAATTGCTTCGGAACTTAAAGTTGGCCTTGTTTCTTACTCGATGACTCATCATACAAGACAATCTGCATTAGGTCTTCCTTTTATTGTTAAGAAAAATTACGGTGGAAAAGAGTATGATGTTTCAGAATATACAATGTCTGAAATTATAGCATCAGTTTATGAAATGATTGAAAAGACAGGAATAAAAGAGGGAATATTATTTTTAGATGAGATTAACTGTGTATCTGAAACATTAGCACCTTCAATGCTTCAATTTTTACAATATAAAATTTTTGGAAAGCATAGCGTTCCAAATGGTTGGATAGTGGTTACTGCAGGTAACCCTCCTGAATACAATAATTCAGTTAGAGAGTTTGATATTGTAACATGGGATAGATTAAAGAAAATTAGTGTTGAACCAGATTATAAAGTTTGGAAAGAGTTTGCAATAAACACAGGTGTTCACGCTTCAATTACAACATATCTTGATATAAAGAGTGCTGATTTTTATAGTATTGAAACAACAGTTGATGGAAAGTCTTTTGTAACAGTAAGAGGTTGGTCTGATTTATCAGATATGATAAAACTTTATGAGAAAAACAATATTGAAGTAAACTATAAACTTATTACTCAATATCTTCAAAATGATAAAATTGCTAAAAATTTCTCAAATTATTATGCATTATTTAACAAATATAAATCTGATTATCAAGTAGATGCAATATTAAATGGTAATGCAGATGAATCTATAAAAAATCGTGCAAAAGAGGCTAAATTTGATGAGAAAATTTCTCTTTTAGGTATTATTTTAGATAAACTTTTTGGCTGTTTTAAAGAAGTGTATTTTGATGAGGAAACAATTAGATTATTATCAACTGTTATTAGAAATGTTAAGGCAAAAGCAGATAAGGAAGATGTTACAAGTTTATTAAACCAAGAAATTGATGAGTATAATAAAAAACTTGAAACAGGTAGAGTTTCTTCAACACTTTCTACTGATATGCAATATGTTTATAATAAAGTAATTTATAGTATAGAAAATTTTAAAAGAGAATTAATTTTAAATATCGAAAAAGAAAAAATAAATGAATATGAATTAATAAAAAATTCATTTAATGATATTTATCAAAACTATAAAAAGTCAATAAAAGATAATAGTGATAAGTTAAAAAATTCTTTTGCTTTTTGTGAAGAAGTGTTTGGTACAGACCAAGAAATGGTTTTATTTATAACTGAACTTACAGCAAATAAATTTAGTTCACTATTTATTTCACACTATGGAAGTGATGATTATTATAAGTTTAATAAAAGTTTACTTTTTGAGGAAAGACAAACACAAATAATTAGACAAATAGACGATTTAAATATAGGTATAGATTTTTAAAAAACGCAAAACAACTATAAAATATATGTAAAAAAGTAGTAAAACACTTAAAAAATCACATCATTTTATAAAAAAGGGCGAAATGAAAGAATATTTTGATATTGTAAATGGCGAACTTATACTATATTGTGGAAAAAATGAAAATGTTATAGTTCCAAATGATGTTATTAAAATAAATGAAAATGCCTTTAGGTATTTTAATAATTTAAAAAGCATTATAATCAATGATAATGTAAAAGAAATTTGTGATAGTGCTTTTTATGAGTGCTATTCATTAGAAGAGATAATTTTACCAAATAATCTAGAGAAAATTGGAAGTTATGTTTTTGATGAATGTTGCAATTTAAAATTTAACATTTATGAAAATGGTAAATATTTGGGTAGTAAAGATAATCCATATTTTCTTTTTTACGGTGCATTAAATACAGAAATATCATTATGCACTATTCATAATGAAACAAAATTTATCTATGATCTTGCTTTTTCAAAATGTCATAATTTAGTATCAATAATTATTCCTAATAGTGTTATTGGAATAGGGGAGTGTGTCTTTTTAAACTGCTCTAATTTAAAAGAAGTTACCATTGGAAAAAATTTAGTTCACCTTAAAAATGAAACATTTTTAAATTGTTTTAAATTAGAAAGTGTTATATTTTTAAGTGAATTAAAAACTATAGGTTATTGTGCTTTTAAAAATTGCACTTCATTAAATAATTTAGTTCTTCCTAATACTTTAACCGAGATAGGTTACAATGCGTTTTCTAATTGTAAAAATTTAAAATCAATAACAATTCCAAATAAAATTGAAATTTTAGGAAAAGATGTGTTTTTAAATTTTGATAATTTAGAAATTTGTTTTTATGGTGATAAAATTAGGGAGTGCTTGAAAGATATTTTTTCAAAAGAAAAGATAAGTATCTATGCTCCAAATATCAGTTTAAAAGATAGTCAAAAAAATAGACAAAAATTTATTAATGGATATCTTAATAATTTTAAAGGAAATGAAACAGTAAATGAAATTGTTTTAAAAGACTATGTGAAATATATAAAGACTAATAAGACAAGGTTTTTTCAATATATTGATGAAAATTTATGTTACTTTTTGATGAAAAATAATATATTAAATCTAGATGATATTGACTTGTTAATTAATCTTACAACAAATAAAAATCAAATTGAATTGACGGCAAAACTTCTTGAATATAAAAATAAAAAATATACTTTTGAAGAAATAGAAGAAAATTTCGAAAAATCATTACTTAACGATAAAAAGGTATCATTAACAAGTTTAAAACCACTTTGGGAAATAAAGAAACTTGATAATGGAAATTATGAAATACTGGGTTATAAAGGTAATGAAACAGAAATAGAAATTCCAAGTAAGGTTTCAAATGGTGTTATTGAGAAGATTTCTTTAAATGGAAAATCATCAGGAATTACTCAGGAGTCAGCAAAAAATATAAGAATAATAAAAATTCCTAATACTGTAAAAAGTATAGGAGGAAGGGCTTTTGATAATTGCTTAAATTTAACTAATATATTTTTTTATAGTGGTATAGAAGAATTGGGCAATTATGCTTTTTGTGGTTCTAATAAACTAAGTTATAATATTTATAAAAATGCAAGTTATTTAGGAAGTATAGACAATCCATATTTTATTTTTATTGAAGTCATTGATAAAAATATAGAAACTTGTGAAATAAATCCAAATACAAAATTTATTTATAGTTCAGCATTTCAAGATTGTAAAGAATTAAACGAGTTAAAAATTCCTGAAAGTGTGATTAGTGTTGGTGCTAGTGCCTTTAAAAATTGCTCAAAATTAAAAAGAATTATCTTTAATAATGGTATAGATAAAATTGGAGAATTTGCTTTTAAAAATTGTTCTTCGCTAAAAAATATAGTATTACCTGATACAATAGGAAAAATTTGTATGGGTGCTTTTTCAGGTTGTAAAAATTTAGAAGAAATTAAATTACCTGAAAATCTAAATACAATTAATATTATGATATTTAATGGTTGTAAAAATTTATCTAGAATTTATTTACCAAATGGTCTAAAAAAAATAAGAGATGCTTTTAGTGGGTGTGAAAATCTTAAAGAGATATATTATAATGGCAGTGAATTGGATTTTATAAAGATTGAAATTAATGATAGTGTTAGAGAATTAATTTCTGCAAAAATTAATTATTTTTGTTAAAAAAACCATAAAAACTATTATTTTATCAATAAAAACGGAAAATATTGATTAAAACTTTATAATATATATTAAATATAAATAAAGAGGGAGAAGTAGATGAGTTTTAGTTTTGAATTAAGAAACAATGTATTATTTTTAAATAATGAAAACATAGATGATATAATAAAATCTATAAAAATTAACGAAAAAAATAATAATTTAACTTATAAATATAGTGAGTATGATAATGCATTATATATAGGAAATAATGAAAATCCATACCTCATTTTAGCATCATCAAAAAGTAGAGAAATTGAAAATTGTATAATTCATAAAGACACACAAGTTGTTTATAATAATGCTTTTTTATTAAATACAAAGTTATGTAATATTGGTATGGGTGAAAATGTAAAATACATTTTAGATAGAGCATTTAATGGTTGTGCTATTTTAAATGTTGATTTTCCAAGTAATCTTGAATTTATTGGTAATGAATCCTTTTCACATTGTAGATTTTTAAAGGAAATTTTTATTCCTAATAATGTAAAATATATTGGTGACAGAGCATTTGATTTATGTGATTCATTAGAGAAAATAACATTAGGTAATGAATTAAATTATATTGGAAATTTTGCTTTTAAAAATTGCGAAAAATTAATAGAGATTAGTATTCCTGATAGTGTAAAATTCATTGGATATGGTGCTTATTCTAATTGCTCCATGCTTAAAGTAATAAAAATTGGCAAAGGGGTTGAAATAATATCTATTGAAACTTTCGGTAGTTGCTCGAATTTAAGGTGTGTCGATTTATCTTATAATGTTAAAAATATAGAAGATTTAGCATTTATGTTTTGTAAAAATATAACAAATCTTACTGTTTCTAATCAAATCGAGTATTGTGGTGATATTACTTATCAAAACTTAGATACTCTATATTTTAATATTTATGAAAACGGAAAATATATTGGAAATAATGAAAAACCATATTTAATTTTGGCAGATGTGATCAATAAAGATATAAAAGAATTTAATATTCATAATCAAACAAGAATAATTGGAACTCGAGCATTTTTAGGTTGTGAAAATTTAAAAACTATAATTATTCCAGAAGATGTAAAAACTATAGAAAGTTCAGCATTTGAAGATTGTTATAAACTTAATAATGTATATATTTCTAATGGATTAAAAAATATTAATAAAAATGCTTTTAATGGTTGCAGTAATCTTAAAAGTATAAATCTTCCAAACACTTTAAAATATATAGGAAGAAATACATTTGCTAATTGTGATGGATTAATAAATATAACAATTCCTAATGAAATAGAAATTCTTAACTATGATTTATTTTCAAATTGTCAAAAATTAGATTATATCGTTATTCCAAAAAGTGTGAAAGAGATAAATGATAATTGTTTTAATTATGATGAAATTGAAAATATTTATTATAAAGGCACAGAGAGTGAGTGGAATATAATTGAAAAATATGAAGGTATTAACGACGATTTAAAATCAAGTAAAATATATTTTTATAGCGAAACTGAGCCATTAAAGAATGGTAATTATTGGCATTATGATGAAAATAATAAAATTATTAAGTGGTAAATTAATAAAAAATTATAAGTTGATTAATTTGTTTTTCCTAAATAATATGTTAAATATAAATATAGAATAAATTAAAAATTTAAAGAAAATTAGCAAAAATAATCAAATTTTTAACAAAAATACACTAATTTTGCAGTTTTTAATTATAAAGACAACAAAAAAACTATAGCAGTGCTATAGTTTTTTTATTTGCTAAATTAATGAGTCTTTTCTTCTTGAATATTTAATCCCATTAATTTTAATATCTTATCAATAAGTTTTAAATTTAATTTACTTCCAAGTTTATGTTCAATATTGTGTTCTTCTTTTTTAGATGTAAGAATTAGTTTAAATTTCTTTTTATTTTTCATCATAAAATGAATGTAGTAAACATTAGATTCTTTTAGTTTGTCGTCAATCCTTAAAAGATTGTTTCTAACACTAATTAAATTTGTTTCTTGTGCGTTTTGAAAATCACATATCATGTCTACTAATGTGTCTAAAAAGTTTGCTTTAAATTGCTTTATTGTTGTCCACATAAATTGCATTTTATTAGAACTTAAAATTTTATCGGTTGGAGATACGGGGGTGCTTTGGGTTATAATCCTTAAAATATAATTAGAAAAAATAACAGCATTATTATTTGCATTAATACATACACTTGCAAAATTGAAGTTGTATTTTTGTAAAATATTATAAATTTTTTCTAAGTTGTCATTAGTTATTGTTAATTTATTCGATTTTTTAGGTTTATAATATTTAATAGGTTCTTTGCTGTAAACAAAAATTTCTTTAATATCTAATTCATCTGTTATAAATGGTAAATAATATTCAGCCATTTCACAAACTGCATCACTATCAAAAAACATTTCAAAATCTTCAAGTTTTTTCTTGGTATAAAATGTATGTGTTTCATACTCCCATTTGTGTGGTTTTCCTATCCATTCAACAATATTTTCATCGTCGGCAGGTTCACTATTAAAAGATAAATACCTTTCAATCTTTTCATTTGAAGCAATGCCAAATCTTCCATAAGAAAAGTAATCTACATTGTCAAATAAATAGCAGGTTTGGTTTTTTGCATTAAATTTTAAATATGAAATAGCATCATCTTTAGATAGTTTTGAGTGAATACTTGATAAGAGAAACTCACCTTTATCTTTTGTTCTTATAAAGATATACTGTTCTTTTTCTTGAAATACTAAGTCTTCAATTAAAGTGTCAAACTCATCTTGAGAATATTTTTTAAATTTAATTTTTGTTTTTATAAATGTATCGAATTTTGTCAAGTCAAGTTGTTGTGCATAAAAAAATTCAGAATTAACTTGAAGATGTTGATGTAATATCATAATATTCTCCTTAAATAATTATCTTTATTATAATGAAAAATGGTTAGAATTGTCAATTTTTGTTTTAAAGAATTTATATATAAGGTCATAATTATTTATTGTCAAAATAGTATAAAATTTTATTAAATTTTTTATATAAAAAAAAGAAAATATGATTATTTAATTGTAATAACTATTTAAAATTTAGTATAATATTAAGTAATATAATGAAAGTTTGTGGCTTATTTGTAGGTTAGACACAAAAATATAACGTTGGAGTAATTATGAAATTTAAAAACTTTATTTGGGACTTTGATGGGACATTATTTGATACTTATGAGTTTTTAACAAAGTCAATGCAACTTGCTCTTAGAGAAAATGGAATTGAACCGGATTATGAGCATTTAAAAAATTTAATTCATTTATCAGTTAGTGATGTTATAAGTTACTATTCAATGCAATATGATGTAAAAAGAGAGAGCATTTCAGATTCTTATAAAAAATTTAGTCATAATTTTGACTTTAATTTGATAAAACCTTTTGATAATATTTCAAAGATTTTAAAATATATTTCAGAGAATGATGGTCAAAATTTTGTATATACGCATAGGGGAACTTCGATAGATGTAATGCTTGATTTTTATGATTTAAAAAAATATTTTGTTGAAATAGTGGATAGCACATATAATTTTCCAAGAAAACCAGAACCAGATGGTGCAAACTATTTAATTGAAAAATATAATCTTAAAATTGATGAAACTATATTTATTGGTGATAGGGAACTTGATATTTTATGTGGTAAAAATGCTAGTTTAAAAACATGTCTTTTTAATAAAGAAAAGATTACAAACGAGTGTGATTATTTTATAGATAGTTTTTGTAATTTTGATAAAATGTTTTTAATTGAAAATGAAAACATAAATAATTCATCTTATATATATAGTTAATTTTTTCGCAATTTTATATGTTTTTTTAGGTAAAAATACATAAAATTGCGTTTTTTATTTGTTAAAATATATTAAAAGTTTTTAGTTTTGGGTATACAAACAACTTTTTTATTTTAAAGCAGAAATAAAAAGTGAATATAAAATGTTATATTTTTGATTTTTTAATTTTTTAAATTTTAGATGGTTAAGTTTTAATTAGAAAATGTAATAATCATAAATTTTGTTATTTTTTGTAGGATTTTTGAATATAATATTTTGTGCGGGAAAATTTGTCGAAAATATTGTTAAAAATTATAAAAAAAGGAGGTGGGTTTTCTGATTTAAAATTTGGTTAAATTTATGGTTGTTTAGATTATATCTAAAGACGTAAATTTTATTGTTTTCAATTTAAAAACTTTAACCTTTTCTTTATTATACAAAAATCTATGTTAATTTTAACTAAAATTTACAAAAGTTATTGACATAAAAGACTTATTTTGTTATACTTGAAAAGGACGCTAGGCAATTCTCTATTTGCTCTAGGTTTTCAAAAAAATAAAAAAGAAAAATAAAAAAAAGGAGAAACAAAAAAATGACAAAAATTAAAAAGACAATGTGGTCAAAAATGTTTAGTGTCATAATTGGTTTTGCTCTCGTATTTTCAGTTCTCTTTGGTGGAGTTGCTTTAACTAATAAAGCAAATGCTGCTGATACATATACTGGTAAAGATTTTAACTACGATCTTTGGGATTATACTTATCAAGAAGAGAATAATGAATTTATCGATAAAACAACTGGTTTATATGTTACTTCTATCTTAGATGAAGATGGTAGAGTTGCAACACTTTTAAATGCAAGAGAAAGATATAATGAACTTTCACCAACAGACAAAACACATGAAACAGTTGTTGTATCAAAAGCTGCTCTTGATAAAATTTGGGCTGATGTTTTTGCTAAACCACATGCTTTAATTGATGAAATGAATACTACACTTTCTGCAATTAATACTGCAGGTGTTAAGTATTCTGATGGTGTTACCATTGGCGGAGTTGATGGTGGTCTTGTTGTTATTGAAAAGAAATTATTTTCAGAAACAGATCTTGACAAATCTCAACAAAATTATGTAATGTATGTTCGTAACAATCAACATTTACCAGAAGGTGAAAATATAGCAGAAAACAGAGAAGAATATCAATTATATTTAGATCTTGTTGCTAAACATGCTGAACTTGTTAAGGAACTTGATCAACTTGCTTTAGATATTGATGCTTTAGGAAGTAAAATTGGTAAAGTTGTATATTCTGATAAGGCTACAATTTTAGATGTAAATGCTCGTTACGAAGCACTTGAAGCATCAGCAAAGGAATATGTTGATGCAAAGTGTGAAGAAACAAATGTTGCTACTACTGTTAATGAATTTAATGCTTTAGTTGCAAAATATGTTAAACAAGTTGATGTTGATCTTCAAGCTATGATTGATAGAGGAATCGTATATGGAGATAAAACTACAATCAATAATTATCAAGCAGATTATAATTTACTTGATTCAGAAGATGCTGCAAAAGTAACAGATGCTAAGAATTTAGATGAAGCACATGCTGCAATTCAAAAGATTATTGATGATATTGTTTATAATATTGATGTTGATCTTCAAGCTATGATTGATAGAGGTGTTGAATTATCAGATGAAACTGAAATCAATAGAATCAATAATTTATATCTTTCATTTGATCCAGAAGATAAAGCATATGTAGAAAATGCTGAAAAAGATTCAACAGGTTGTCAAGATTTTGCTAACTTAGCAGAAGCTCTTGCTAAACTTAAGACTGTAAAAGAACATGTTGCAAGAGTAATTGATGAAATTGATAATCAACTTGAAGCATTAATCAAAGTTGATGCTCAAAGTAACAAGTATGTTGATTATGTAAATAGAGAAACAATTAAAACAATCTATAATGATTACAATGCTCTTTCAGATAAATCAAAAGAATATGTAGAAAATACAGGTTGTAAAGATTTTGCTAACTTAGCAGAAGCAGATGCTGCTCTTAAAGCAATTGTTGATAAAGTAATTGATGAGATTGATAATGAACTTGAAGCAATTATCAAAGTAGATCCAGAAGGCAATAAATATGTTGAATATACTGATAAAGCAAGAATTCTTGAAATCAATGATGCATATCTTGCACTTCATGCAGATGACAAAGTATATGTAGAAAATGCTGAAAAAGATTCAACAGGTTGTCAAGATTTTGCTAACTTAAAAGAAGCACTTGATTTACTTGATGATCTTTTAGCACAACTTGCAAGAGATATTGATACTAAACTTGAAGGTTTAACTGCTGAAAACTTAGATTATTCAGAAAAAGCAGAAACTATCAAGAGTATTGTTGCTTTCTATGGTAGTCTTGATCCAGATGACCAAGCAGAAGTTCAAAAACTTTGCTCAGACTTTGCTAACTATAATGAAGCAAATACTGCTCTTCAAGGTTACTTAGATAATCTTGCTAAAGTTATTGATGAAGAATTCGGTGCAATGCTTGCTGAAGGTGTTGAATATTCAGATAAAGCAAGAATTAATGAAATTGCTGCTTTAGTTGAAGAACTTGACACAGAAGATAAAGCATATGTTGAAAGTTGTCCTAACTTTTCTAATTTAGCAAAAGTTGAAGAAGCTTTACAAGCAATTATCGATGGTCTTGTTGAAGATATTGATAGTGATCTTCAAGTAATGCTTGATAGAGGTGTTGAATTATCAGATGCTGATGAAATCAATAGAATTAATAATTTATACACACAATTTGATGCAACAGATAAAGCATATGTAGAAAATGCTGAAAAAGATGCAACAGGTTGTCAAGATTTCGCTAACTTAGCAGAAGCTCTTGCTGCTCTTAAGAAAGTAGAAGATGCTGTTGCAAAAGTAATTTAAGAAATCGACGTTGAACTTGAAAAAATGATCAATGAAGGAAGTGATTACTCAGATAAAACAAGAATTAACGAAATCAATGATGATTATAAAGCACTTTCACCTGAATCACAAAAATTTGTAGAAAATGCTGAAAAAGATGAAACAGGTTGTCAAGATTTTGCTAACTTAGCAGAAGCTCTTGGTAAACTTAACCAAATTTTACAAGATAACGCAGATGATATTGATGATGACCTTCAAGCAATCCTTGACAAAGGCGTTGAATTATCAGATGCTGATACAATCAACGGAATCAATGATACATATAATTCATTTGATTCAGAAGATCAAACAAAAATCAAAGATGAACTTTGTGATGATTTTGCTAACTTAAAAGAAGCACTTGATGCTCTTGCTGCTCTTGAAAACACAATTGAAGATGTAATTGATGAAATTGATAATGAACTTGAAAAAATGATTAACGAAGGAATCGATTACTCAGATAAAGATAGAATTGAAGAAATCAAGAAACATTATGATGACCTTTCAGATGAATCAAAAACATATGTAGAAAATGCTGAAAAAGATGAAACAGGTTGTCAAGATTTCGATAACTTAAAAGAAGCACTTGATGCTCTTAAGGCAATTCAAGATAATATTGATAAAGCTAATGAATATTTAGCTAAACTTGCTGAATTACTTAGCACAGGTATCAAATATTCATACAAAACAGAATTTGATTCAATTATGAAGATGTATGAAGAACTTGATGATACTGCAAAAGCAGAAGTTCAAAAATCTCCTAACTATGCAAATGTTGCAGTAGTTAAAACTGCTCTTGAAACAATCGAAGCAAGAGCAACAAATGCTCAAAATGTTATTGCTCAAATTTTATATTACAAAGATGGCGCTATGGTTGCTGATGTAACTGGTGAAATTGTTGTTGCTAGTGGTGAATCTGTAGATTTAGCTACAACAGCACTTGCTGCAATTTATGATGGATCAGAAAATATTGCAACTCTTACATATAAATGGGAAGAGGTTGAAGTAACAGCACTTGCTACATTTATTCCTGACCTTGCAAAATATGATACAGCAGTTGCTAAAATTGCTGAATTCAAAGCACAAGCAAAATTAGTTGCTGATGATATTACAGCAATTGAAACAAGTGAAACAAATCACTATAAAGTATTAGAAAATACTATTAATGATGTTTATGCTGATTTTGTAGCATTAAACAATGAAGATTATAATGGTTTACATAATCTTCAAAACTATGTTGAAGTTGAACTTCAAGAAAAGATTAATAATCTTAAAGTTGAATTAGACAAAGCTAATGCTTGGATTTTAAAAGTTGCTTTACTTATTGATAGCAAAGCTACAGCTGAAACAGCTGATGAAATCATTGCAGGTGCAACTCCAGAAAAGATTAGCGAATTAGTTAATTTTGATGTTAATGCTCTTAAAGTAGTTGAAGATGACTATAAAACACTCATTGGTGATGTTGAAGAAGGTAACAGTGAAATGGTTACTACTGCTATTGATGTAGTAATGCAAGCATCTGTTGCTGACGCTTATAACGTTTTAAAAGCTCTTCGTGCTCGTATCGATGAAATTAGAAATAATTTAATTGAAGATATGGAAGGTATCATTGAAAGAGGTCAAGATGGAAAAGAAAATTTCCAAGAAGGTGACTATGATCTTTCTGAAGAAATTAAAGATATCTATGAAAAATTAGATGATTCTCAAATTGATGATGAGTTGGAAGATACTTATAATGAATTCTTTGAAATTGCTGAAAAATTATTATTTGTTAAATATTTCGAACAAGCCGTTGCTGAATTATATGTTGAACATCAAAATGAATATTATACAGTTGAAGGTTATGTATTAGAAAAATCATTACTTGCTTTATATCATACACTTAGTCAATCTTATCAAGATTTAATTCATGATGAGGTAATTGATAATCTTCACGAAATTGATGAAACATATAAAGAAAAAGCAGCAGACTTACTTGATTACAACAAAATCAAGGCTGAAATGGAAGAATTAGTTAATACTGAACTTGCAAACATTAACTCTTCATTTGATACACTTGAAGCAGATCTTACAAAGAAAGTTAATGATTTACTTGCAGAAGTTGAATCACTTCAAAAAGAACTTACAGACAATGTTAACAAAGCAATTGCTGACATTGAAGATAAGTTTGATGCTGCAAAAGCAGAAATTGTAGCTGATGTTGAAAAATCAATTACTGATATGGAAACTCTCGTTAATGAACTTAAGACAAGAGTTGAAGAAGTTGAAACAGAATTAACAAGTGAAATCCAAGCTGAAATCGCAGGATTAAAGAATACTCTTGAAGGTCAAATCACAACATCAAAATCAAATCTTGAAGCAGAAATTAAGAAATTACAAGATGCTGATAAAGTTCTTGATAAGAAGATTGATGATGAAATCGCTTCATTAAAGAAGATGGTTATGATCGGTGGTGCTGTTCTTGCTGGTGTATCTGTTATCTTATTAATTTGGGTTATCGTTTTATCTGCTAAAGTTGGTAAATTAAAATCAAACGCTGGTAAAAAAGAAGACGAAGAAGATGATGAAGATGAACCAGAAGAAGAAGTTGACGAAGAAGAAAACGAAGACTAATCTTTAATTCATTGTATTAAACTATAATAAAAAAAGACTAAACTAAATGGTTTAGTCTTTTTTTTATGTAAAATTTTAATATAAAAATAAAATTAAGATTACAGAACAAGTAACAACAAATAATTGAAAATAACAATAATTTATGATAAAATTATATTGGAAGTATACGAGGGGTATTATGAAAATTTATATTTTAAGACATGGTGAAACAGTTTGGAATTTTAAAGGTATAACACAAGGCAGGTCTAATAATAGACTTAGCAAAAATGGTAAAGCACAGGTTGAAAAGATTGCACTTGAGTATAAAGATGTAAATTTTGATGAAATATTTGTTTCTCCTCTTATGAGAACAATTCAAACTGCAAACATTATGAATAAATATCATAATAAGAAACTCTTAAAAGACGAAAGAATTATAGAGATTGATCAAGGAATATTTACAGGTAGAAGAAAAGATAGTTTTACACCTGAAGAAATTGAAATAAGAAAAACTAGAAGTATTGAGTATGGTATGGAAACTCAAGAAATGATAGTAAAAAGAGTTAAAGAATTTTTAGATGATGTCAGTTATAGGTATAAGGATAAAACAATTTTAGTTGTAACTCATAGAGGTATTGCTAAAACACTCTACCATTTAATAAATGATATTGATGTTTATTTAGAAGATTTATCACTTTTTAAAAATGCTGAAATTAGATGTTGTGAATATAAAAAAAATTAAGGTGCAATATGTATAATGAATTAACACAAGTTGATATTGATAAAATGCAACAAGAATTAAAAGAAAGGTCAGTAGAACTCAGAGCAAAACTTTCAGAAGATGTAAAGGAAGCAAGGTCGCTTGGTGATTTATCTGAAAATGCTGAGTATAGAAGTGCAAAAAGAGCATTTTGTCGAAATGAAAGTAGAATAAGATATTTAGAAAAAATGATAAGAACTGCAACTGTTATTACTATTGATTCTAAAGATGATGAAGTTGGTCTTTTTGATAAAGTAACAGTATATTATGAAGAAACTGATGAAACTGAAGTTATTAGAATTTCAACAATGACAAGACTTGATATAAAAAATAGAGTTATTTGCAGAGATAGTGCTTTTGGTAAGGCGGTTTTAGGCAAAAAAGTTGGAGATAGAATTCTTATAAAAGTAAATGAAGATTACTCTTACTATATTGTTATCAAAAATATAGAAAAAGGATTTGATGATGATTCAATTCCTTTAACCGAATATTAAATTATTAAAATAATAAATAACTAGGGAGAATTATATGAAATTATTGTTATGCTCAGATTTTAAAAATATAGGTTATATGTATGTAAAAAGGTTTTTAGATTTATCTAAAAATAACATTTGCTTATTTATAAATTATGCAAGTGATGATTTTGATGGGGTTACTCCTTGTGAGGGTTCATCAAAAGATAGACTTGAATCACTTGGTTTCACAGTTATTGAACTTATGGAAAACTTTGATTTTAATACAAAAATCGATGCAATTTTTGTTCGTGGTGGAAATGCTACAAAGTTAATTCATATGCTTAGAAAATTTAATCAATATGACAAGATAATGAATTTATGTAAAAATAATGTGCTTTATATTGGAGAGAGTGCCGGAGCACTTCTTGCTGGAAGTGATACTGAGTGGACTCTTAGAACTGAGCCTTATGATTATGATGTAAAAGAGATGTTTGGCGAAAATGCTTTAAAAGGTTTTGGGTTTGTTGATAAAATGATTTTTGTGCATTGTTCAAAATATCGCTTTCCATACAGTTGTGAAATAGTTGATAATAAGGTTGTAAGATTAGCAAATACAGAATATTATAATGCATATTTAGGTGATAAAAAGATATACTCTAAAGAGACATATATTACACTTGGTAATAATCAAGTTTACTTTGAAAAAGATGATATTAAAAAAATCTTAACCTATGATTGGAGTAAAATTCCTGTTCAAAAATAAAAGAAAATCCTTATTTTTACATAAATTTTAAATATTATATTTAAATTTTTGCAGTTTTTGAAATATATTATAAAGGAAAATAAAATGGAAATAACTTATGTAACAGGTAATAAGGCTAAAATTGAAAGTGCTAAACAATTCCTTGAACCTTATGGTATAAAAGTAAATCATATAAAAATGGAAACACCTGAAATTCAAGCAGATTTTGTTGATGAAATTGCAAAATATTCTGCAAAGTATGCGTGTAAAATATTAAATAAAGATGTTATAAAAAATGATACAGGTTTTTATGTAGATGCACTTGGTGGATTTCCTGGAGCGTATTCACACTATGTAGAAGATAAGATTGGTTTTGAAGGTTTACTTAAACTGCTTGATGGAGTAGAAAACAGAAAAGCAAGTTTTGTTGAAGCATTTGCTTATTGCAAAGTTGGAAAAGAACCTATTATTTTTAAATCAATTACAAGCGGAATAATTTCTAAAGAACCACAGGGGAGTTATGGCTGGGGTTGGGATTTTGTATTTATTCCTGACGGTGAAGAAAAAACACTCGCATCGTTTCCAGATAATGAAAGATATTTAAAATGGAATACTGATGGTTTTTATCAAATTATTGAGTATTTAAAAGAGAAAAATAAATAGTATTTATTGCATTTTATATTAAAAATATATATAAATTGCACTTTTTAGCATAGTATTATATAAAAAATATAAATAGTAAAATGGAGAAACAAATGAAATTTATTAGTTGGAATGTTAATGGAATCCGTGCTTGTATAGGTAAGGGATTTAATGAATTTTTTAAAAATGAAAATGCAGATATTTTATGTGTTCAAGAAACAAAAATGCAAGAAGGTCAGGCAGATTTAGATAAAGAAGGCTACTTTAGATTTATGAGTAGCGCTGTAAAGAAAGGTTATAGTGGAACACTTGTTTATTCAAAAGTTGAACCATTAAATGTTATCTATGGAATAAATGAAAAATATAATGATGAAGGAAGAGTAATTACTCTTGAGTTTGAAAAATTCTATTTTGTTTGTGCTTATGTTCCAAACGCTCAAGATGGACTAAAAAGAATAGATTATCGTATGGAATTTGAAGATGATATGAGAGAGTTTTTAACTAAGTTAAAAAGTAAGAAGTCTGTAATTTATACAGGAGACTTAAATGTTGCTCATAATGAAATAGATTTAAAAAATCCAAAGGCTAATGTTGGAAATCCTGGGTTTTCTAATGAAGAAAGAGGAAAGTTTAATGAACTATTAAATGCTGGATTTATTGATACTTTTAGATTTTTAAACCCTGAAAAAGTTTTATATTCTTGGTGGAGTTATAGATTTAGTGCAAGGGCAAAAAATATTGGTTGGCGTATTGATTACTTTATTGTTTCTGATGATATAAAAGACAAGGTGATAAATTCAACAATTTTAACTGATGTGCTTGGGAGTGACCATGCACCTGTTATGCTTGAAATTGATATATAAAAGTGAAAGACAACTTGCAATTTTGCCAGTTGTTTTTTGATTGAAGATTATGGTGTAAAAAATATAAAAAATATATATAAAAACATTGTAATTTGTAAAAATTTGTGTTATTATATGTTTATCCATAAAGAGTGTGTGAGGGACAGCCCTGATGACCACACAGCAACCTAGTTTTTCAAAGGTGCTAAAGGCTGAAACTATGGGATAATAGTTTGAAAATTTAAGTCCCATTTTGAGTGGGATTTTTTTATGGAAATAAATTTTTAAAGGATAAAAAATGAAAAAAATAATTACAAGTGAATCCGTAAATATCGGACACCCAGACAAAACTTGCGATACTATCGCTGATGCTTTCTTAGATGAAGCATTAAGACAAGACCCAAATTCCATGATGGCTGTTGAATGTGCTATTAAAAATGATAAATTATTTGTGTATGGTGAAGCAACAACAAATGCTACAATTGATTATGATACAATTGCTAAAAATATCTTAAAGGATTTAGGATACAAAAATGAATTTACAATTATTAAAGAACTTAGTTCTCAAAGTCCTGATATTAACCAAGCAGTAGTTGGAACAGAACTTAAGGCAAATGACCAAGGTATCGTTTATGGTTATGCTACAAACGAAACAAAAGAATATATGCCTCTTCCAATTATCGTTGCTCATAAACTTATGAAAAAATATGAAGAATATAGAAGAACAACTGATTGCTATTTTAGTGATGCAAAAAGTGAAGTATCAGTTGAGTATGAAGAAGAAACTCCAGAGTCAATTAAGATTGTTCTTATCAGTGTTTCTCATAGTGAAGAACTTTCTAATGAACAAATTAAAGCAGATATTATGAAAAATGTTGTTGAACCTGTAATTGAAGAATATAAAGAATTTAACCAGGGTGATATTGAATATTTAATCAATACTAGTGGTAAGTTCACAATTTGGGGAAGTTTTGGTGATAGTGGTTG
>JAFTMY010000107.1 GCA_017452165.1 Clostridia bacterium
AAATTTAAAATTTAACTTAAATTTTTGATATTAAATCAGTTGTTTTTCCGTTTTCGGGTAAAATGTAACTAAAAAACTGATTATTTTTGTGATAGCATTTATAAATATTAGCATTTTTATCAGATTTAATAACCATGTATTTTTCGTTATCAATTATAAGTGCTGTGTTATTATCAGCACAAATACTAATTTGCTTTAACCTCTTTGTCATTCTCGTAATGTCGAGAGGTCTATTGCTGTTTGAATAATGTGGTGAAAAAAGTGCGTCAACAAATCCAAGTCCTCTTACCTTAGTAAATTTATTTTCATTATTTTTATAAGTTCTTGAATCGGAACTTCCATAAGCACAATAAATTATCGCCCCAGCACTTATACCACACATTATAGCATTTCGTTCAATTGCAGTTTTAAGATACTTACTAAGACCATATTTTCTAATCATTTGCATATAAAAAATCGTGTTTCCACCATTAAGGTAGATTATATCTGCTCTTTTAAATTTACTTTCAACCTTTTTTTCTAAGGAAAGTTCAGTGTATTTAAGATATGTGCATTGAACACCAAGAGCCATATAGATTTTTTTCATTGTTCCAAAAATATAGTTTGCTCTTTCATTAAATCCAACAAAAAGCATGACAGGGTGTGCTTTCCCTGTCATTTTAACAATTTCTTCATCAATTTCTTTAAGTGAGTATGGTTTTTCAGCAGTAGTTCCAATGTCTCCACCACCAATTAAAACAAATCTCATATATTCTCCTAAAATTCAATGTGTTTAATGCCTTTTTTAGTTGAAAATCTGTATAAAACAAACTTTCTACCAATTGAACAAACTTGCTCAGCCTTTAATTTTTCTGATGCAATTTGAAGATACTCTTTTGCTGAGAGTTCTGCACCTTCTAAAACAGAAATTTTAACAAGTTCTCTGTAATTAAGTTGTTGGTCAATTTGAGCAAGAACTGTTTCAGTTAAACCTTCTTTTCCGATAATTGTTGTAGCATCAATATTAGTTGCAAGTGATCTAAGATTTGCTCTTTGTTTTGATTTCATATATTTTCTCCTAATGTATTTTGTTTATTTTATTCCGTCCCATTCATCAAAGAACTCATTTAAAAAATTTTCCATAAATTTAGTTCTATGAAGGGCAATAACTTTGCTAGATTCGGTATTCATTAAATCTTTAAGTTTAAGTAATTTTTCATAAAAATGATTAATTGTAGTAGAGTTGTTTTTTGCATACTCTTCACTAGAAAGATTAAGTTTTGGTTGTTGCTCAGGGTCATGCATATCTCTACCCTTTTTTCCACCAAAAGCAAAAGTTCTACCAATTCCAATTGCTCCGATAGCATCAAGTCTATCAGCATCTTGAACGATTTTTCCTTCTATTGTTTCAGGTGTAATAGAATCTTTACCTCTAAATGAAACATCATCAATTAATTTTTTAATGACTAAAATTTCTTCATCACTTACGCCGTTTAATTTTAAAAACTTTTCAGCATTATCTTTATTTTGATAAGTTTCAGGTGAAAGTTTAATGTCATCAACATCGTGAAGCAGCGCAGCAAGATAAACAAGTTTTTTGTTGACTTTTTGAGTTTTCTCTTCATTTTTAGCAATGGTATGAGCAGTTCTAAAAACTCTTATTGAGTGATAGAAATCATGACCACTTGATTCGCCATTAAAAAAAGTTTTAATAAAAGAAACAGCATTTATTATTAAATCTTTTTCTTCAAAATCTTCTAATAATGTATTTAAAAAATTATTATTCATAATATCACCTAAAAACTATTAAAAGTCTTCTCTAATTTCAAACTCAATACCTTTAATTCTAATTGTAGAAGTTTCGTCAGCGCCTCTTTTCTTAAGTTCTTTAATAATGCCCTTATCACGAAGCACTTTTTGGAAGAATGTAAATGATTGGAAGTCATCAAGGTCAACGCCACGACAAAGTTCGTCAATAAATCCACCAGTTACTTCAAAAGCACCATCATCGGCTCTAGAAATTTCATATCTATTTGGGTCAGGTCTAGTATAAACAAATGGTTCATATTCAAGTTTTTGCTTAGGTGGAAGAGTTTTTAATTCTTCAACAACAACGCTAAGAAGTTCATCTAAATTCATATTAGCAACTGCTGAAATTTCAACAATTTTGTATTTTGTTTTAAGTCTAGCAACTTTTGATTTAAATGCTGAAATTTTCTTTTTATCATCAACAAGGTCAATTTTATTTAAAACGATAATTTGTGGGAGTTTTTCAACTTTTTCACCATGCTTTTTAAGTTCGTTATTAACAATTTTAAAGTCGCTATAAGGGTCTCTTTCTTCACTACCAGAAATATCAATAACATGAAGAAGAAGTCTTGTTCTTTCAATATGTCTTAAAAAGTAGTGTCCTAGACCCACTCCTTCACTAGCCCCTTCAATAAGTCCAGGAATATCAGCAAGAACAAAAGATGTGCTACCATATTTGCAAACACCAAGATTTGGTGCTAAGGTTGTGAAATGATAGTTTGCAATCTTTGGTTTTGCATTTGTAATCATTGAAAGGATTGAACTTTTTCCGACATTTGGGAATCCAATAAGTCCAACGTCAGCAATTGTTTTAAGTTCAAGGAGAACTTCTTTTTCTTCACAAAGTTGACCAGTTTGAGAGAATGTTGGGCGTTGTCTAGTAGAATTTTTAAATCTAGTGTTACCAAGTCCACCCTTTCCACCTTTTAAAACAGTAATAGATTCGCCATCTTCAAATAAATCTGCAATAATTCTTTCTGTTTCATTGTCTCTAATAACAGTGCCACAAGGAACTTTTATAATAGTATCCTTGCCACGTTTTCCGTGCATATTAGAACTTTTACCATTATCACCATTTTCTGCTCTAAAATGTTTTGTAAAACGAAAATCTATTAAACTATTAAGTCCTTTGTCAGCAACAAAAATGATAGAACCACCATCGCCTCCATCACCACCATCAGGACCACCTTTATTTACATATTTTTCAGTATGGAAACTTGTTTTACCATTTCCACCGTTACCTGCTTTAATAAAAATTTTTACTCTATCTAAATACATAACTACTCCATTTTTTATTTATTATATAAATAAAACTTACATAAACTGCTAAGTTTACAATTTTTGCAATCAGGACTGAGTGCCTTGCAAACATATCTGCCATGAAGAACTAAAGCAAAATGAAATTTAATCCATTTATCTACTGGAATAACATTTTCAAGTTGTTTTTGAGTTTTTAATACATCACTAGAATTAGCAAGACCAAGCCTGTTAGAAACTCTAAAAACGTGAGTATCAACTGCGATTGCTGGTTCACCAAATGCTGTTGATAAAACAACATTTGCTGTTTTTTCTCCCACTCCTGCAAGTGATTTAAGTTTTTCTTTTTCTCTTGGTATTTCACCATTATACTTTTCTAAAAGTTCTTTAGAACAATTAAGTATATGACTAGCCTTATTATGAAAAAAGCCACAAGGTCGAATTATATTTTCGAGTTGTTCTTGTGACAAAGTTACCATTTTTTCAGGTGTATTATACTCTTTAAAAAGTTCATTTGTAACAAGATTAACTCTTTTATCAGTGCAATGTGCAGAAAGTATCACAGCGATAAGTAATTCATAATTAGACGAAAAGTTTAATTCACACTTAGGATTTTCATAAATTTCGTCAATTTTTTCAATAATTTTGTTTATATAAGTCATTTTTTAACCATTATAATTTTTTTTCGCATTAATGATTGAAAGAATTTTAAAAGTAACTGCATCATCAAATTTTCTAACATTAAGCCCAGTTTTTCTATAAATTTTTTCAATTCTATATAGAAGCGTATTTCTATGCAAAAATGCGTTACGACTTGTTTCAGAGATATTAAGATTATTTGTAAAAAAAGCATTGACACTTTCAACTAATTCTTTATCTCTAAAAATTTTCTTAATTTCTTCAGATAAAAATTTATCACAAATTTCAACTTTTTCATCAGATGATAGTTTTATAAAAATATAATCACATAATATATTGAAAGTGAGTTTAGAACTTAAATATTTACCAGTTTCATTATCGACAACGGACTTAATATAAGTTTTTTTTCCAGATAAATAATCCATAACCATCTCCTTTTATACTAGGGTTTATTATAACAAATTTTTTTTTATAATTCAATATATTTTAAGCATATTTTAAATTAACCTTTCTCCGTCAATATCAGAAAAAACTAATAATGTATTATTATCAAAATTATTTTTTAAAATTGTTTCATCAAAACCATCTTTAAAATAAATGACAATCTCTTCATCATCTCCATTTCTGAGATTTAAAGTATTTAGTTTTTGATAATATTTTTCATTTATACTAAAGGTTTTATCGTTTATATTTAAAAAATAAGCATTGTTTTCTTTAAAAATATTCCCTTTAAAACACTTTTTATTACTATAATCATTTAAAAATAAAGTTTGATTAATATTTATGATTTTTGTTTTAAACTCTTCTAAATTTTTAAACTCAGAAATATTAGCGTCGCATAAATATAATACTCTATCAAAGGTTAAAGTTGATAAAAGTTTATCGTTATTTTTTAAGGTATTTTCACTTATAGCAAAAAAAATTGTCCTATTTTCTTTAATTAAATTTAAATATAAACTATCAATTTTGTCAGTGAAAGATTGCTCTTTTTCATTAGTAATTTCAAATTGGTCATCTAAAAAAATAATATTTGGATTTTTTAGAAGACTTCTTATTACTGCTAGTTGTTTTTTTTCTGTCAGTGAAAGTTTA
>JAFTMY010000108.1 GCA_017452165.1 Clostridia bacterium
AAAATAAATAAAATTTCAAAAAAAAACCATACTTTATAAAGTATGGTGGTTTTTGTTTTTATAGGGACTTTTTTATTATTAAGATAATTATAAATTTAGTGTTTTTTAATTAATAATAAAAATGTATAATGCAATTTAATATAGAAAATGATAATAATTTGTCATTTTTATTTTTATGATACAAATTTTAATAATTGTATAAATTATAAAAAATTTATAAAAAATTTTTTATGTTATTTACAAAGAGAAAAAAATATAATATAATAAAAATGGTTATAAAAATAAAGAAATTTTAAAGGAGAAAACTTATGGCTAAAAATAAGACATTTGAATCATGGTTTGAAAGTCAATCAAGACTTATCCAAATTATTTTACTTCTTATCCCTGTTGTAAACTGGGTTACAGAAGCATTAGTTAGATGGAGCCATGCTCTTAGAACAAAGAGTTTACTTAAATATGTTCTTGCTATTTTAGTTACAATCCCAAGTGGTATCTTATTTGGTTTGATTGACGTAGTTTGGACATTACTCTTTAAGCATTTACTTTTCTGCAACTAATACAAACAAAAAAAGTATAGATATTGAAATCTTTAAAGGATTTTCGTTATCTATACTTTTTATTTTTATATAATAGTATAATTAATCATAGATTTTATAGAGATATAAAAAATGATAAAGGTTATTTTATGTCAATTATAGTTACAGAAAAATTAGTTTAAAAATAAAGTATGATAAATTAGTTATAAAAATTTGATAATATTTTTTAGTTTAGACAAGGGTATCTAAATTGTATTAATATTAAAAAGGAAAAACTGATTACTTATAAAAATGTGGTTAATAGGTAATCAGTTTTTTTTGTGTATTTTATTTTAAATTTATAAATAAAAGTGAAATATTAAGATAACTAAGTTAAAAAAATATTAAATATTATTTTTTAAAATAAAGTCATCAAGATAAACAAAGAATCTAATAAACTCATTAACAGCAACAATAACATTAAAATTACTAGGATAATTTTTATAAATTGTTTCGCCGTCTAGTTTAATATCAAAGTGTAAATTTTTGTCTTTTTCCATAAATAAATCATAATAGTGTTTTGCACTATAACTAAATTCACTGAAGGTTTTTCCGTCATCACAAACAGTGTATCCATTTTCATTAGGAATAACGCTGAGTTTTAATATTCCATAATTCATATCCATAATAACGGGAACAGTAATATCAATATTTTCTCCAATTTTAGATGATTGAAAGATTTTTAAATCTTCAAAGTAGTTTTGCATAGTATCTCCTTTAAAATTATAAATACAATTAATCTTAAATTAAATTATTATTAGAAATAAAGTCGTCAAGATAAACAAAGAATCTAACAAACTCATTAACAGCAACTCTAATATTAAAATCATAAGGATACTTTTTATATATTCTGTCACCATCAAGCATAATATCAAAATGATCGTTTGTATCTTTTTCTATAAAGATATTAAAATAATACATAGAGGTATTATTTAATCTTTTAAAGGTCTTTCCGTCATCACAAATAATGTATCCATTTTCTAATGGTAAAATTTTTAATGAAAGAATATTAAAAGTTAAATCCATAGCGACAGGAATTTTTATTTCAATAAACTCTTCGTTTTTAATTGGTTTAAAAACATCTAAAATTTCGTAGTAGTTTTGCATAGCATCTCCTGTTTATAGTTGTTAAATATTAATTAATAAACTATGTTAAATTATTTTTTAAAATAAACTCATCAAGGTGAACAAAAAATCTAACAAACTCGTTTACAGCAACTCTAACATTAAAATTACTAGGATATTTTTTATAGATAATATTTCCATCTAATTTAATTTCATAGCGATAGTTAGGGTCTTTTTCCATAAATAAATCATAATAGTATTTTGCGCTATGACTAAATTCGCTAAATTTTTTCCCATTATCACAAACAGTATAACCATTTTCAGTAGGTATAACTCTAAACTTTAATATGTCATAATTTATATCCATAGCCACGTGTGGTGTGATTATAATATACTTTTCTTTTTCAATTGGTTGAAAAATTTTTAAAAGTTTAAAGTAATCTTGCATAGTTCAGCCTTGCTATTAATCTAATTCATTTTTTAAGATAAAGTCATCAAGATAGACAAAGAATTTAACAAATTCATTAATTGCTACTCTTGTGCTAAAATCTTCAGAATATTTTTTATAAATAATATTTCCATCTAACTTAATTTCATAGTGATAATTAGGGTCTTTTTCCATAAATAAATCATAATAGTATTTTGTTGGTTCATTAAAATCACTAAACGCTTTTCCATTATTGCAAATTGTATAACCGCTTTCAGTTGGAATAATTCTAAGTTCTAAAAAATCGTGATTCATATCAGTTATAACAGGAACTGTTATTTCAATATATTTTTCTTTTTTTACAGGTGTAAAAATCTCTACATTTTTAAAATAGTCTTGCATAGTTTCTCCTTATTAATTTCCCATTTGGTTTTTATTAGATAATTCTAATGCTTTATTCTTGCAATATTTTTCAAGGTTTGCTTGAAGGGTGACATTTGAAACTTTTGATAAAAGGTCATACTTTAATGATTCAACTTCTTTATTAATTTCAATATCAGATTTTCCTTGAGCCTTCATTTCTTGGCGTTTTGCTCTCATTTGCTCTACAAGTTTTTGAGATTCTTTAAGATTTTTAATCATTTTGTTAGCAATGTTTTTAAATTCTTCAGGACCTTTCTCTTTTAACATTTGAAGGTAAGGCATACCAAAAGAATTAGACATAATATCTTTATGTGGAGTGCCTGTTTTGCATTGACCACTTAAATCTTGAAGATAAACAATTAAGTTATCAAAAGAGATAGCATTTTCAGTCATTGCGTTAGGATTGCTTCCAACTGTGCAGTAGTGAATATGTGGAGGTGGAACATTTGCTTCAAAATATTTGTTATTAATGGTGTTAGATTTATGAACTTGACCACCAATATCAAATCTAAGAGCAGGACTTAATTTTGTGCTGATTTTATTTGGGTCATCGTTATAACCTATATATTTTGTAAAACCCTCAATAAGTCCATTATCGTTCACATTGATTGATTCAAGAGAATAGAACTTATCACTAGCATTTGTTTTTTCACTGACATTTGAAATACATCTGGTAGACTTTCCGTCAGATTTTCCATTATTTTGTTCATTTTCTTTAGTTTCGCAGGCTGTTGCACTAGAACTTAATGATTTAATAGAAGATTCTTCACTTAGTCCTGTTTCTTGTATAAATTTTCTCATTGCTTCAGATGTTTTACCATAATTTCTCTTATGTTTTATTTCTGAATTTACTTTTGAAATATTAATTTTTTCTGCCATTTTAATCCTCATAATTTTGTTTTTTTATAATAATAGCACACTAAAATTTTATAGTCAAGATTGATAATTTATTTATTAAATTTTATAACCATTAGGTTAAGTTGTTTTCTATAATAAAGTCGTCAAGGTAAGTAAAGAAACGAGCAAACTCGTTTACAGCAACTTCTATATTAAAATCATAAGGATACTCTTTAAAAATTGTATCTTTATCTAGTTGCATTTTAAAATGACGATTAACATTTTTTTCCATAAAAATGTTAAAATAATGTTTTGTGTCAAAACTAAATTCTTCAAAGGTTAAACCGTCATCACTAATTTTATAACCATCATTAGTTGTTGTGATATAAAGTTTAACAATAGAGTTGTTCATTTTTGTAACAATGGGAACGGTAATTTCAATAAAATTTTCTTTTTGAATAGGTTTAAAAACTTCTAAATCTTTAAAATAGTTGTTCATAGTTTACTCCTTATTTATTTTCTTTTTTTGATTTTATTTCCGTCAAAGTAAAATTTTTGATTGTTTTCAGCAACTTTGATTTCTTTTAAATTTTTGTTATATCTATATGCAAATTCGTAAGGTTCTTGACCATAGTAACTGCTGTAACATATTTTTTTAACATTTTTAGGTATGAATAAACTCTCTAAATCGCAACCGGCTAAAGCATCTCTGCTGATTGAAACTAAACTTTCTGGAAGGTCAATATGTTTTAAATTTATGCATCTTGAAAAAGCAGAATCTTCAATAGAAATTAAGGTGCTAGGCAGGGTAACATTAGATAACCCAGAGCAACAAAATGTATAAGGTTCAATTGACTCTATGCCACTAGGAACTGATATACTATTTAATTTTTTACAACCAAAAAATGCGTGTGAACCTAAAGTTTTCATAGTGCTTGGCATTGAGATTTTTTCTAAGTTAATGCAGTCTTTAAAAGCACTTTCTTCTAAATAGTTTAAACTTTCTGGAAGATTTACTTCTTGTAAATTACGGCACTCATAAAAAGCATCTTTTCCAATTTGTGTAACGCCACTAGGAATAGTGATAGATTTTAAATTATTACATCTAGAAAATGCACTATTTAATATGATTTTAGTGTCGTTATGAATAGTGCAAGTTTCAATATTTTTATCTTTTATTTTTGATAAAACAAGGTAAGGGTTGTCTTTATTTCCAAGGTAAAGCACACCGTTAAGTTCTGTAAAGTTTAAAAGTTCTTCTTGTTTTGTTTCATCTAATCTATTATGAATAAAAAGAGGAATATCAGATTCTAAAAAAAATAAATGAAAATCTTTTTCAACATTAAAAGCATAGTCTCCTATATATTCAATGGAACTAGGAATTGTAACATCTAATTTGTTTTCATACTTATAAAATGCTTGATCTCCAATTTTTAGTAGTCCATTTGGAAGATTAATTTTTACTAAATTATTACAATTTTCAAATGCACAATCATCAATAACTTTTAAGTTGTCTCCAAATATGACATCTGAGAGATTAGCGCAGTATCTAAAAGCACCTTTTTTAATAACCTTAACGCTATTAGGCAAGGTTAGTTTTGAAATACTTGTGCCATAAAATGATTGTTCGCCAATTTCAATAAGTCCATTTGGAAGGATAATTTCTTTTAAGTTTTTACAATTTCTAAAAGCGTTATTAAAAATAAATTTTGTATTTTCGTGAATATTGCAACTAGAAATATCCTCATTAATTGCATTAACTAAAATAAGGTAAGGATTGTCTTTATTTCCAAAATATGTTGCATTATCAAATGTTATAACAGGGAGATTGTTCTTTTCAAAATAATAACCTGTATAAAAAATAGAGTTAGTTCCAAGTGATTTTATAGTGCTTGGAATAGATAAATTCTCTAAACTTTTACAACCACTAAAAGCATTATTTTCAATTATTTCAAGAGAAGAATTTTCAGGTATAAAAACGTTTACGAGATATGCGCAGTTATAGAATGCATAATTTTTTATACATTTAAGAGTGCTTGGCAAGTATACATTTTTTAAATTCTTGCAACTATCAAACAAATTTTCACCAAGTTCTATTATTCCTTCGCATATATGGACTTCTTCAATAATTTTATTTTTTTGAAATATTTCACCTTTTACTCGTTCAACTTTAATTCCATCAATTGATGACGGTATAAAAAGGGTAGGTCTTGAACTTTTGCAACTAATAATTTCATAGTTTCCATTAGGGAGGAGTTTAAAGCCCCATAAGTTTCGAGCCTCAGCCATAGTAAGGTCAATAGTTTTATTTATTTCCATATAATCCTCCTTACATATTTTAAATTTGGACAATAACAAAATGCCCCGTCTTCAATAATTTTTAGATTTTTTCCATAGTTTACGGTTGTTAGATTTTCACAATCCGAAAAAGCGTGTTCTTTGATTACTTCTACGCTATCAGGAATTGTTATTTCTTTAAGATTTACACATTTATTAAATGCATCAGTATAAATAATTTTCGTGCTTGGGTGAATAGTAAAATTAGTGGTTTTGTCATCAAATAACTCTTTCATTAACCTATTGTATTCTTCTTTGTCTTTTGTTTTTAAAAGTATATCAATTTTTTCAGTATCTTCAAGTAACTTTTTATGATTTTTATCATTAAGATATTTTTCATAATTATAAGTAGTTTTTATTAATACTAAATAGGGATTTTCATTGTTACCTAAATAAAAAAGATTTTCATATTTATTTAATTTTAATGAGTAGGTAGTTAATGCTGAATACTCAATGTCTTTAATATTTGTTGAAATATCAATGTATTTTAATTTTTCACATTTAAAAAAAGCATATTTTTTTATAATTTCAAGATTACTTTCAGTTATTGCTTTAAAAGTTTCAAGTTTTTTGCTGTTGTAAAAAGCAGACATTTCAACTGATTTTAAGGTGCTAGGGTAGTATACTTCTTTTAATTTTCTACAGTTACTAAAAGAACTTGAACTTATTGTTGTTATGCCTTCGCTTATATACACGGTTTCAATTTTCTTTCTATTTTCAAAAAGTCCCTCTCTTAAACTTTCAACTTTAATTCCGTTAATTGATGACGGAATATAAACAGTTGTATCAGAGCAGTTAAAACCAGTAAGTTTATAGTTTCCACTATCAAGAAGTCTAAAACTCCATTTTTCTCTTGCCTGAGTCATTGTTAAATCAAGTCTATTTTCTATATTAGTAGTAAAATTTTCCATAAAATCCCCCAACTAAAATTTAATAATTTAATTAGTAAAACTTTTTAATCTTTTCAATAATTTTTTCATACACAGGTATCATATAAGGTTCGTCGCATTTTTCTATAAGTTCATCAAACTTTAGCCAACCAATGTTGCTATTTTCGTCTTCTAAAATTTTGATAGTGTCATTTTCATCTGCTTCAAAAAGATAAGTTACATTAAAATGAAGATGTGATGATACATACTTATTTTTTCTTATATGACTTTTTACAGGCAATGATTCGACAGAGATAGGGGAGTCGCCAAGTAGTTTAAAGTGAGAAAGCGAAGTTTCTTCTCTTGTCTCTTTTTTTGCAACATAGAGCATATCATCATCTCCATCAGCATGTCCACCAACCCAGCCCCAAGAATTGTAAATATTATGGAAGATACAAAGAACCTTTGTATGAGTTTTGTTTATGACAAAAGATGATGCAGTGAGGTGACAAATCTCATTTTCTCTTGTGAGAATATCTCCAAAAATTTCTTCTGCTTTTAAAAATATTTCAATATCTTTTCGTTCTTGTTCGTTATAAGGTTTATAATTTTTTAACATTTCAGTTGTTTTACTCATAAATTTTCCTCTCCTTTATATGATACCATAAACAACTACTAAAACAATAAAAAATATTAGATTTAATAAAAAAAGTTCTAAAACTATTGTTTTAGAACTTTTATCATAGATTATTTAAGTTTTTACTAAAAAATACTAAAAATGTAAATTTTAAATAAAATCAATTAATAACTTACATTATTGTTATTTTCTGTTTGATTATTTTCTGAAGATTTAATAATTTTAACAATTCTGCTTGTTCCAAGTCTAGATGCGCCAAGGTTAATGAATTTTTCTGCATCATCTATTGATGAAATTCCACCTGCTGCTTTCATTTTAACATTTTTTCCAATGTGCTTAGAGAAAAGTTCAATATCTTCAAATGTTGCACCTGCTTTACTAAATCCTGTTGAAGTTTTAATAAAGTCTGCTCCTGCCATTGTTACAAGTTCACACATCTTAATTTTTTCTTCAGTTGAGAGAAGGCAAGTCTCAATAATAACCTTTAAAATTTTACTACCACAAATCTCTTTTAATGCTTTGATTTCTTCAAGCACATAAGTATAATTTTTATCTTTTAATGCGCCAATATTTATTACCATATCAATTTCATCAGCACCATCAATTATTGCTTGCAAGGTTTCAAACTTTTTAACTTCAATAGAATTGTATCCATTTGGGAAACCTATAACGGTGCAAATTTGAACTTTATCACCAGCATACTCTTTTGCCTTTTTTACATAGTATGGTGGTATACAAACAGATGCTGTTTGGTATTTAATTCCATCGTCAATAATTTGTTTAATCTCATCAAAGGTTGCTGTTTGAGATAAAAGGGTATGGTCGCAAGTGCTTAAAATTTCTTGAATATCCATAATAGTTACTCCTTAATAAAAATATAGAAAAATGTAATAAATTGTTTAATATAATTCTATTTTTACAAAATAAACAAAATTTTATAAAAATTAATATATTTTTTATAATGGTGTTAAATTTTTAAATTATAAATTTAATTAAACAATTAACTTTATAAATACATAAGTAGAACAGTTATATCTGCTGGGTTTACACCTGAAATTCTACTAGCCATACCAACAGTAAGAGGTCTTATTTTTGCTAGTTTTTCTCTTGCTTCAAGTCTAAGACCTTCAAGTTTTAAAAAGTCAAGGTCGGCAGGGATTTTCTTTTCTTCTAATTTTCTTTCTTTTTCAATTTGTTCCATTTGTCTTGAAAGATATCCTGAATATTTTACGTCTATATCTACTGCTGTTATAACTTCTCTTGAATATCCACGAACAAGTTTAAGTTTTTTGTTGGCATCGTTAAACTTAAAGTTAGGTCTCTTGAGTAAGTTTTCAAGTGATGTTGATTGAACCGGCATCTTTTCATTTATTGATTCTAAATACTCTTTTAATTTTTCTGAATTTGGGATTGTTTTTGTAATTTCTTGCTTTAATTTAGCAATTTTTTGCATTTTACGTTTAAAATGATTATATCTTTCATCAGTAACAAGTCCTACTTTTCTTCCGATTTCTGTAAGTCTTTGGTCGGCATTGTCTTGGCGAAGAATAAGTCTATATTCTGCACGACTTGTCATCATTCTATATGGTTCGTTTGTTCCTTTTGTTGTAAGGTCATCAACTAAAACACCAATATATGATTCATTTCTTTTAAGAATAATCTGTTCCATGCCACGAAGATAAAGTGATGCGTTAATACCTGCTAAGATTCCTTGACCGGCTGCTTCTTCGTAGCCACTTGTTCCATTGATTTGACCTGCACAGTAAATTCCTTTTACTTTTTTAAATTCAAGAGTAGGGTAAAGGTTAAGTGGGTCAATGCAGTCATATTCAATGGCGTAGGCATATTTTAAAATTTTCGTCTTTTCCATACCTTCAATGCTTTCAACCATTTTATGTTGAATATCCATAGGCATACTTGTAGATAATCCTTGAATATAGATTGAATCATCATTGAGTGTTTCAGGTTCAAGAAAGATTTGATGTCTATCTTTGTCTGAAAAACGAACAAACTTTGATTCGATTGACGGACAATATCTAGGACCTTCTCCTATGATAACTCCTGAATACATTGGTGCTTTGTCAAGGTTATTCATTACTAAGTCTTTTGTTTCCTTTGATGTGTAACCAAGCCAACAAGAACGAATATTTTTATTTGCTTTCTTAGTTAAAAATGAGAAAGTTTGAATATTAGTGTCGCCTTTTTGTTCAATAAATTTAGTGTAGTCAATTGTGTTTCCATCAACTCTAGGAGGAGTTCCTGTTTTAAACCTTTTTATATCAAAACCAATTTTTTCAAGAGATGCAGTAAGTTTTGAAGCGTAAGGGAATCCTGAAGGACCTGAATCTTTTATAATTTCACCAGTAATTGTTCTTGCACAAAGATATACACCAGTAGTTAAAATTACAACTTTTGTATAAAATGTTTTTCCATCTAATGTTTTTACTGCTTTAAGCACTCCGTCTTCAACAATAACATCTGTGCATTCTCCGTCATAGATGTATAAGTTTTCTTGGTCTTCAAGTGCTTTTTGCATTGAGCGGTGATAACCAGTTTTATCAATTTGTGCTCTTAGACTTTGAACAGCAGGGCCTTTTCCCATATTGAGCATTCTAAGTTGAATTGTATTTTTATCTGCTTGAATGCCCATTTCGCCACCAAGTGCATCAACTTCGCAAACAATGTGTCCCTTTGCTGTTCCACCAATGCTTGGATTACATGGTAAAAAGGCGATGTTATCTCTTACAAGGTTGATAATAAGTGTCTTGTGTCCTGTTCTTGCGAGTGCTAAGCAGGCTTCGCAACCTGCGTGTCCAGCACCAACTACTATTGCGTCAAAACTTTCTCCGTCATTAATATTATAAATTTTATTTTCTATATTTTTTTCATAGTTTGTTATATCGTATTTTGAAATATCCATATTTTTCTCTTTTATAATTAGTATAGTTTCATTTTGTTTAATTTTTATAAAAATTTATTATAAATGTAATAAATTATTGAATTATTAATAAAATTTACATTTTTAAGTATTTTTTTATTTACCTAAACAGAATTTTGAGAATATTGAATCAATGATTTCTTCACTCGTGGTGTTTCCAGTAATTTCACCAATGTCAATGTATGCTTGCTTTATATCAATTGCTATTAAGTCAAGAGAATCAAGTTCAATATTTTCTATTGCTCTTTTTATTGCTTCGTTTGAGCGAATAAGTGCGTTTTTGTGGCGTTCATTTGTAATAATCACACTACCACTAGATAAGTTTGATATTTTTGTTAACTTTAATATTTTTTCTTTTAGTTTGTCAATACCTTGGTTGTTTTTGATGCTGATTTCAATTTCATCTTCAAAATGTTTTTGATTATTTTCAGCAAGGTCAGATTTTGTTCTAAGGATAATGTATTTTGTATTTTTGATTGAATTATAAATTTCTTCATCATCTGCTGAGTATTCTCGATTTGAGTCTACTAAAAATAAAACAATATCTGCTTGAGAAATGAGATTTTTTGCTTTGTCTACACCAATTTTTTCAACTGTATCTTGTGTTTCGTGAATGCCCGCTGTGTCGATCAAGTTGATTTTTATATCATCAAGTAAAAAAGTTCCTTCGACTGTATCACGAGTAGTTCCTGCAATGTCAGTTACTATGGCTTTTTCTTTTTGAAGCAAATTATTTAAAAGACTTGATTTTCCAACATTTGGTCTTCCAACGATTAAAACATTAATACCTGATTTTATCATTTTGCCAGTTTCAGATGTTTCAATAGTTTCTTCCATTTGTTTACTTAAATTCTCGAGCCTCTCTTTTACTTTTGCTTTTGTAATGTATTCAATAATTTCTTCAGGATAGTCAAAAGAAACTTCAATTTCAGAGAGTATATCAGTTAACTCTTTTTGAGAAGAGTAGGCGAGTTTACTTAAATTTCCTGTCAATAGTTCATATCCTGCTCTTATTTCTGCATCACTTTCTGCATTTATCATATCCATCATACCTTCGGCAGAAGAAAGACTCATCTTTCCATTTAAAAATGCTCGCTTTGTAAATTCACCATTTGTGGCAATTCTTGCTCCGTGTTTTATACACTCTTTCATAATTCCGTTTGCAATTTGTGTTCCACCATGACATTGAAATTCTACTAAGTTTTCGCCTGTGTAAGATTTTGGTGCTTTAAATACAACGCACATTGCTTGCTCACTGAAGTTTTCAGTTGTTATGTTTCCAAGATTTAAGTATCTTGGCTCAAACTCAGATGGTGTTTGACCGCTGTATGCTTTAAAAATTTTATCAGCAATTATTGTTGACATTTCTCCAGACATTCTAACAATTGAAATCGCTCCAGAACTTGAACCGGTTGAAATTGCTACTATTGTTTCATTATTTTTATTCATTTTTATTCCTTTGATTTATAAAAGTTTAAGTAATAATTAAAAATTTTACACGTTATAAATCATTTTTATTATAAATTATCATTATGTATTATAACACTTTATTGTATTTTTTCAATTATTTTAAAACATTTTTTTATTTATATATAAAAATAACTATATATTTTAAGTTGTTTGGATAGTTTCTTGACATAGTTTCTTATTTATTTTATAATAAATAAGCAAGATTAATATGCTTGAAATTATTTTTTAGGGGATTGAAATGACAATAGACATTATCTGCCCACTTTATAAGGCAGAAAATTATATTTTAGACATTGTTCGCTCTATTAATAATCAAAAAGATGTTGATGTAAAAACAATTCGTTTTATATTAACTGAGTCTAATGATAAAAGTGAAGATATTTTAAAGGAAAATGATTTATACTACTCAACGGTTTCATTAAATGACTTTTCTCATAGTAAAACTAGAGAAGATGAAGCGATGAAGAGTGATGCTGATATTTTAGTTTTTATAACACAAGATATTGTTATTCAAAGTGATGTTTGGCTTAAAAATTTAGTATCGCCAATTATAAATGGCGAGTGCGAAGCAAGTTTTTCTAGACAACTTTCTAAATATAATAATATTGAAAAATATACTAGGGAAAAAAATTACCCTGATAAGTCTTATATAAATAGTAAAGAAGATATTGAAACAAAAGGGCTCAAGACCTTTTTCTTTTCTGATGCGTCTTCTGCAATTAAAACAAGTATTTACAAAGAACTTGGTGGTTATGATGGAAAAGTTTTCCCAACAAACGAGGATATGTATATCGCACACAAACTCATAACAAATGGATATAAAATTAAGTATTGTGCAGATTCTGAAGTTTATCATTCTCATAAATTTACACTAAAAGAAGTCTATAAAAGATATTATATAACCGGTGAATTCATGGCAATGAATCCACAAATAGAAAGTTATGGAACAACAAAAGCAGGTGGTGGACTTGCAAAATATATTTTAAAAAGAGCAATTAAGGAATTTAATATTAAAGTTTTAATAAGATTCTTTCCAGATATGATGGCAAGATTTATTGGTATGAAAAAAGGAAAGAAAAAATATCTAAAGAAACTAAAAAAAGAGAACAAAGCCAAATTAGAAACAAAAAATTAAATAAAAAATATTTCTAAATTTAGATAAATTTTTAGGAGAAAAAAGTGTTTAGTTTTAATATTTGGTCTCTTACATTATTAATCCCGTGTTTTGCTCTATTTATATTCTTTCTTTTTAAAAAGAGAGAAATTCTTCCACTTTTCATAATACTTGTAGCAATCTTTGTTCCAAAAATTCCAGTTATAAATTTAAAAACTAATTATTTTACCGGTGTTAGAGTTGAAGACTTATTAATCTTAGCATATTGCTTTATTTTGCTTTGCGAAGGTTTCAAAAATGTTAAAGAAGTTTTTAAAAGTAAGATATTTTTATTTTTCATTTTTTATATGTTAGTATTATTTATCTCGCTTTTAACAGGACTACTAAAAGAATATGAGTATTCTAGATTTGGTGGTTTTCTTGCATATATTAGAAGAATTGAATATTTTTGCTTTATCTTTGCTGGTTATGATTTTTATAAACAAAATAAAAGTAACTTTTTCAGTATAATTAAAAATTCAATTTTTGTAATTTTAATTATAAATTTATCCGTTTGAATTCC
>JAFTMY010000109.1 GCA_017452165.1 Clostridia bacterium
ATATACCAAACAATATCTTACATAAACCTTTAAAAGAATCTGATTTACTTTTTAATATCGATAGTTTAGCAAGTAAAATTAATCATGAACAAGCAGAAATTTTAGATAATTTAGCACTTACTGCTGATAATGAATTTACTTTTGAGTGGCTTGAAAAAAATGACCCAGAGAACTTTATTTTAGGAAAACTTTGCTCTTGCTGTTCGCACTTAGAAGGTGCTGGTTATGGCATTATGAACGCAAGTATCACCCACCCTCATATTCAAAATATCGTAATTAGAGATAAAAATGGTGAAATAGTTGCAAAATCAACACTATACATTAACCACAGAAAAGGTTATGGAGTTTGCAACAATGTCGAAGTAAATACTGATGTTAAAGGCTCAGATTATGACAAAATATATGCAAAATATATAATGGGAATCAATGCTTTTGCAAAAGCATACAACAAAGAACATAAGTTTAGAAAACTTAGACAAATAAATGTTGGTATGAGTCTCAACGACTTAGACCTTCAAATTAGAGAACATAATAGAAAATCATTTATTCATTTACCTGCTATTCACTACTCTAAATATGGCATAAAAGGTCAAATGCATGACGGAGATAGTTTCCTTGACCAGTATGTTTTATGGAGAAATGATGATAATCTATTTTTAGACTTAAATATAGATAATTTAGAAAAACAATAAATTTAATAATAACCTGCAGATTTTTTGGAGAAATTTTATGATTATAAAGAAAAATGTTTTAATGGAGATTAGTGGTGATGACATAGTAGATGGCACTGTCATTATTCCTCCTAATGTTACTGAAATTGCACCTAATGTTTTTAGTAACTATGTAACAATAACTCATATTGAAATACCAGACAGTGTGAAAAAAATTGGTCATTCTGCTTTTTCTAATTGCAGAGATTTAAAATCAGTAAAACTTCCAAAAGATTTAAAAGAACTTGAATTTTGCACCTTTGATTACTGCTCTTCACTTAAAGAAATTGAAATACCAGATAGTGTTGTAACAATGAACGGAGAACTTTTTAGTAACTGCTATTCGTTAGAAAAAATTAAACTTCCAAGACATCTTACTAGAATTCCTTCATATTGTTTTCATAATTGCTATAAACTTGATAATTTAGTAATTCCAAAAAGTGTTAAAGTAATTGGCGAGTCAGCATTTTGTAACTGCACTGGTCTTAAAAACATTAATATTCCTAATTCTTTAGAAGATATTGGTTCAGAAGCATTTTACAACTGCTCTGCACTCGAGAGAATTAGACTCCCTCAGGAAATGAATTCCATTGAAGATGGAGCATTTAGAGAATGCAAATCACTTAAATACTTTGTTTTTCCTAAAGGAGTTTCTTATATAAGCACTAACACCTTTGAAAATTGCTTATCTCTTGAAGAAATTATTTTTTGTGGAAACATTTATGATGTTGAATATGCAGCATTTAAAAATTGTTATTCCTTAAAAACAATTGAACTACCTGAAACAACAAACACTATTTCAAGATATGCTTTTTACAATTGCACATCTCTTGAAAACCTTAAAACACCACCAAGACTCACTTGCATAAGCGAAGGAAGTTTTCAAAACTGTACATCTCTTCAAGCATTCTTTATCCCAGTAGGCGTAAAAGATATTGCTGATAATGCTTTTAGTGGTTGCACTGCACTTGAGCAAATTAATATTCCAAGTTCTGTTACAACTATTGGAGAAGATGCTTTTACAGATTGCTCATCACTTGAAAAATTGCAAATTCCTGAATCTGTAACATCTATGAAAGAGTCTGAAAATGATAATTTTTTATTCTTTACAAAGACAAAAAATGGTTTCACACTATCTTCTGAGCAAGAAAAAGAATCTATCCCAACAGAAAACTTAAATCTTGATTATGCAATGTTATCTAAAAATTGGAAATATAAAAACCAACTTTTTAAAGAGCAGAAGAATCCAACAATACGTCATTTTTATGAAACATTTTTATTCACTCTAACAAGAGATAAAATTGATGCATTTATTCCTAACCATAACTTTACATTTTTTAAGCAATTTAATCTTAAATCCGACAAACTTAACATACCAAATAGACATAATCTATACGTTTATAAATTTTTATATAATATTGGTGCATTCGAACCTCCAGTTACAGACTTTGTTTTAGATGAAAATAACGTTTTAAAAGAATCAAAAACTACTGACTATGCTCAAAAAATTGTAGGTTTTATCTTAGAAAAATTAAAAAAAGAAAATATAAATATTTATGACTTTGCTAGAAGATTTTCTAGTATGCCAGTTCGTGGTTTTAAAAGAGAATTTACTGAATTTTTTATTAAAAATTATGATGAACTTATTAATGAAAATCGAAATCAACCAAATTTTGTTTCACTTTGTTACGAAAAATTTGACGAAGTCCAAAAGGCAAACACATCAAATCGCGGTTCTCAAAGACAACTAAAACCAACCGTTGAAAAGTTTAGACTATTTTTTGCACAAGATAAGTTTAATGGTGTTACCGATGAATCATCACTTATTGCAAAAACAATTTCACCTTACTTTTTTGAACAAAAAGACTTTGATAAAGCAATTAAAATAGATAATGAAAGAATTAAAAAGAAAGTAAGAAACAACATACTAAAAGAACCACTTGCTGAAAGTGATGTATTTGCAAACATTGATGAATATCAAGGTAAAATCATTAAATCTAATGGTCAGATTATCAAAAATTTAGCCGAGATTAGTGACACAGAATTTACATTTGAATGGTTAGAAAAAAATGACCCACAGAACTTTATACTTGGCAAACTTTGCTCTTGCTGTTCTCACCTTGACGGTGTTGGTTATAGCATAATGCACGCAAGTATTGTTCACCCATATATTCAAAATCTTGTAATTAAAAACGAAAAGGGCGAAATTGTTGCAAAATCCACTCTTTACATAAATCATAAAAAAAGATATGGCGTTTGCAATAATGTAGAAGTTAAAAATGGTATTCACGGAAAAGACCTTGATATTATTTACGAAAAATTTAGACTTGGAATTAATGCTTTTGCAGTAAAATATAATAAAGAAAATCCTAGAAGACCACTTAAACAAATAAATGTTGGAATGCACTTAAATGATATTTCAAATGAACTTGAAAGACATGGACACCAATCAACAAAAGTTTTACCAGCAATAAATTATAAAAAGTATGGACTTCCAAAACAAGCATATAACGGAGATAGTTCAAACGAACAATATGCTGTTTGGATAAATCCAGATCTTAAAAAACAAAAAGAAAAGTAATAAAAATAATAAAACACTACTTAAATGTTATTTTTAACAAAAAAAGTAGTGTTTTTATTATAATTATAAACTAAAAATGCAAAAAATAAAATTTTTATAAAAATATAATATTTTATAAATAATTTCATTTTTACTGAACATAATAATAGCAGGAGGATAATTATGAAAAAATATAAACCAGGCGAAGAAGTGCCAGTATCAGGTGATTACACTGCTTATGACAGAAAAGGACATAACGGAGGTGACCTTTATCTAGAAAAAGGTAAAAGATTTCCTGCGACTCAACATGAAGGCAGTTACTATGTTATCAAAGAATAATCCTTCTTAATAGGAAAAAAATATCCACTACTTGCAATTAACTTTGCTTGTAGTGGATATTTTTATTTTTCTATTTTAATAAAAAATTATTATTGTGGTTGTGCTTGATTTACTTCAAAAGCATTTCCACCCTTTGCAATAACTTGACCTAATAAAACATTTGTTCTTTCAGAAATATATTTTGCTCTATCTGCTTGAACGCCACCTGCACCTGCAAGTGCTTCATATGTGCTTGCAATATTTTTAAGATGTGCTTCTAAATCTGCTTCAGTTTTAATGTTATGTTTTGCTTTGTATTTTTCAACATATCTATCATACGCTTCAGCAATTTCCTTAGATGGAACAAATGCACCCCATTCATTTTCTTGCATACTACCAACTTTGTATCCTGCACTTTCTAAAATTGGCGCTAAGAACATTAAGTCTTTTGCAACTTCATCTAAACCGATAAGTGCTGTTGGAAGATGTTGGTAAAGTCTCTTATCATTATTACCTTGGTCTCTATTATACTTTTTAGCATTATCTACAACCCATTTGTCATGAATACCTTCAAGAATTTGAATAATACCATCACAAAGTTCCTCTTCACTATCAAAACAAGTAACAATTTTATCACCTACTGCATAGAAATAATCTTGGCTATATGGTGATTCACCTGTGATTTGAGCAGGTTCAATAACAGTTCTTCCTTGAAGTAAATGTTTTTCAATACCAGCCTTTGCTGAATCTACTGAACCACTTGCATAAGTTGTTTTATCAAGTGTTGCATAATCATTTTCCTCTACCATTTTTCCTGCTTGTTCAGCATTCATACCATTCCAAGCCATAAGTGCATAATAATGTGCAACCTTTCCTGGTGCCATACCTCTTTTATTCATAAAAATCCTCC
>JAFTMY010000110.1 GCA_017452165.1 Clostridia bacterium
CAATGTTATTATTAAATGTTGTATGATACTTACCATAAAACGCTTCATCATAAACAAGGAAAGATTCAGAAACATTATCATAAACATTTACAGTAATTGAATCCGAAACACCACCATACTCAGCGGTAATTTCAACTTGACCTGCACGATGATATTCTACAAAACAACGTCCTTTTGAGTATGAAATAGTTGCAATATCGGTATTAGATGAGGTAATGTCAATACTTGTTGTGTTTGTTGAAGTATCAGCATAAACACCAATTTCAAACTTATTCGCTTCAGAGTTTGTTAAAAAAACATTTTTATTTTGCATACTAACTAAATCATATTCTGGCTCATTTCCTTCTGAATCCTCTTTATTAGTATAAACAAAATAACCTGTATCTTCTAATGGTTCAACAATTCTAATATCATAAATATAGTATGTTTTATTATTTTGAATTAAAAAGTAAATAGAAAGACCACCTGCAATTATTGCTATTGTGGCAATCATAAATACACCTACTACTTTTAATGAACTTAACTTCATAAACTATTTCACCTCACGAACATAAATCAATACACTATAAATATATAATAAAACACAATAAATTATCAAATGAAAAAATAATATAATAATATATATATTATTATTATAAAATATATAATATCAAATAATAAATTATATTTCTTAACAATAAAAATTATTATTTTAATTTTAATATTAAAAGCGCATAAAAAAAGTAGCAAACAAGTTGCTACTTTTTTAATTTTATATTAACCTACAAAATCTCTTTTAATATTTTCCATTCTATCTGTAATAGCGAATTTTTCATTAATAAGAACTGAAGTTAAAAGTTTAATGTGATTTGGAGTAAATGAAACAGATGGATTTGCACGGTTTTGAGAAACAACACCTGCAGCATATTCTGTATCTCCACTTTCACTTTCACCATTTGCAAGTAAAACTTCACCTACAAGCATAATATTGTATTCAAAATCTTTTTCTGTCTTAGTTTTACCAATTGCATATACATATTCTGGAGTATATTCAACTTTTGTATGTGGGATAATAAATCCAATACCATAAGCCTTTAATACTTTTACAGTAGAACTTACTGTGTTATTTGTCATTGTAACATAAGTATTTTCTTTTGTTTCATCTGCACTGTTTACTCTAAATACAACGCCACCAAAGATACAATCCATATCAACATTAGATGTTGCTTTTACATTAGAAATTGTTGTTGCTTCTTCAGCATTATTTGCTCTAACAACACCTGCAACACCACCAACACCATTATAAATTTCAAGTAATGTTTTATTGTTAACATAAACGCTATCTTGGAATGCTCTTTCGCTTTCTGATTGCTTAACTGTTAAGTTAATTCTTGAATTATCAATTGTGCTTGTATGAACATAACCAGCAATACCACCAATGTAGAATGTTGATTTAGAAACTGAAGTGATTTCAGCCTTAGCATCAACAACGCTGATTGTTGATGAATATAAACCACCAACTACACCACCGATATAAGAGTTTCTACCCTTACCATCTGCTTTAATTACTACACTAATTGAGCCAGCATCAAGGTTAGAAATAGTAGTGTTATAAGCATAACCAATTACACCACCAATAAAGTTTCTACCAGTATTTTTTTCTTCATAGTAAACACCATAAGAATTTGCATCAATAGAAGAGATAACATTTGCCTTAATTGTTGAATTTTCACTGCAAGCAGCAATAGTTCCAACTGTGAGTTCTTCAAGAGTTGTCTTATGGTCTGTCCATAAATCATTGCTTGCATAAACATAAACATCATCACTAACATTTACAGAGATATTTGAGAAAGTAATATTTTCAATAACTGCATTATTTATATCACCAAAAATACCAATATGTGCATAAGATGCAGTAGTTGCACCCTCTTTTGAAAATATGTAATCACCAAAATTCTTAGTTGTTACATTAATGTTAATATTTTTAACTGCAAAACCTTTACCATTGATTTTTCCAATAAATGATGTTCCGTCATTAAATAATGTTTTATACTCAACACCAGTAAAATCAATATCATTATAAAGTTCAAAATGATATGGTTCTTTTAAAACATTACCTTTTTCATCTTTAACATCTTCATAAACAACATGACCAAATTCATCTAATTTATTAGTCATAACAGTATTGCCATTTTCATCTTTAACAATATTGCCACTTTCATCAGTTTTTTCAACTTTTACAGCAACTCTAAGATTCTTTTCTTTTGAACCATAAAGTGATAAAAATTTATTAAAAGTTTCTGCATCATAAATATAATATGGGTCTTCTTTTGAACCCTTGTTGTTACCTTCGTTAATTGTTTGATTAACTTGAGTTCCATTATTTTGTGGTGGAAGTTCTTCTTTAGGTTTTAAAACATGTACAAGACTTGTTACACCTAATGCAACAACAACGACAATGCTACAAACAATAGATATAATTAATCCTTTCTTTCCCATTATTTTTCTCCTTCAATAACTATATGCTCACATTATACAACCTAACAAGTAAATTGTCAATACCCCTTTTTTAATGAAAATATAAAGAAACATATAATTTTTAATAAAATTTAATTTAAAATAGGTTATTTTTTACATTTTATGTGTAAATTTACTCAGTAGGAAACTCACAAACCAAGGTAAATGATGTAGAGAACGACCCACCTGAAATTGCATTTGCACTAGTTGTAATAAAGATTCTCGCTTTAAGTATGTTACTATTTGACTGTTTTCTTACTTTAATAATTTGATTTTCATTATCAAAAATTACGAAGTCTTGAGCATCACTTGCACAACTAATAAAATACTCATCATATTTAATATAAACATCTGAAGAATCAAACAATTCAATGTCAAAATTAATAAAATAATAAAGAGATTCATGAATATTGTCTGAATATATTTTTGACTCTGCTAAATTAATATGAACTTCTTCATCTTTTTCAGCATTAGTTATTTCCGTATTTACTTTAACAAATTTATTAACACCATCTAATGTAAGAAGTGAATATTTTGGAGATAATACAACAGTAAGGTGTAATTTTAAAACAAAACCATCTGCTATTAAGTTTCCATTAATATCAACCATTGAAATAGTAATTACAGCACTTTCAAGTTTATTTTTGAGAGAGCAAACTTTAAGTCGAGAATTATCTAAAACGTTAATAACAGTTTGGTCACTACTTTCCACTTTAAAACGATAAACATCATCTGTAATTTCTCTAGTTTCTGAATGTTGAGTAACGGTTGATATAACATTACCATCTTCATCTACTGTATTAGTTATAACATTTTCGGTAAATTTTCCAAAAACATGGATACTATATACACCACCAGCATTAATATAATCCGTTTTATCATAAACAACTTCATTATTTTCATTTAAAACAGGATTAGGAGTTTCATCAAGATAAATTTCACTTGGATATTCTTTAAGTCTTACAAGACAAAAATCTTCAATAACATCTGTATCACTAACACTAATATATATTCTAACTTTAATTTGCTTAAAGTTTTTATTAAAAACAGTAATACATAAAGGTTTATCTTCTACAACTTTTTTAGTTTCTGGGTCAATGTTGTTGTTATCCATATAATAATTAATATGGTTGTCAGTTGCGTTTTCGTAGTCATCTTCCATTTCTTGAATTTGAACAGCATACCCTGAATTAGAAGAAGGATTAATCTTATATGTAAGTTCAGTTGGTTTATTTATATCAACCTCAAACACAGCATAACCTGTTTCTTCATCATACAAATTTGAAACAAATTTTACCGACTTAGCATCATTTACAGGAGTTGCACCACAACCCGTAAGAGTCATAACTAATGGTAAAACTAAAACAAAAGACAAAAATAATATAATTTTACTTAATCTTTTCGACATAGACTATTACCTCTTTAATCAATTTTTGAAACTACAAGCATATCCGAGCCTGTTCCGTTAGTAACAATACCTGCTGTTTGAATAACAACATCACCTGTTTTTACATACTTAAATTGTTTTGATTTATCACGAGCAGATTTTAAAAGTTCATCTGTGCTATAAAAAAGTTTATTCATAAGTGGTTGAACACCCCAGAACATTCCAAGTTTGTAGTAAACTTTTTCATTTGGAGTAAGAGCAACAATAGTTGACTTTGGTTTAAATCTACAAATACTTTGCGCTGAACCACCAGAATAAGTTGTAACAATGATAGCAGACGCTGAGAGAGAACTCGCAAGTGCACAAGCAGCATAACCAATACCACCTGTAACATTATTAACTGAGCAAAAATCTGAAATATGTGTTTCTTTTAAAACATTTTTTTCACTTTCAGTAGCAATTCTTCTCATTGTTTGAAGAGTTAAAACAGGATATTTTCCTGCACTTGTCTCACCTGAAAGCATAATTGCAGAAGTTCCATCATAAATAGCATTCGCTACATCTGAAATTTCTGCTCTTGTAGGTCTGCTATTAGTAATCATTGATTCAAGCATTTGAGTTGCTGTAATTGTAAGTTTACCAAGAGCATTTGACTTACAAATAATTTGCTTTTGAATATAAGGTAATTTTTCGAAATCAATTTCAACACCCATATCTCCTCTAGCAACCATAATACCATCAGATGCTTCAATAATTTCGTCCATTCTCTCTACA
>JAFTMY010000111.1 GCA_017452165.1 Clostridia bacterium
TAATAAATATAATATTTTATATTTTTTAGGAGAGTTTATGAATTTTGAAGAATTAAACAAAGTTATCTTTGAAAACTTTGAAGAAAAACATAAAGAAATCTTAACAAATTATGACTTAGTTTCAAGAAAAAAAGCAGAAGAAATTCTTGCAAAATATGATACAACTAGTTTAACTGATGAAGAAATTGAAACTATTAAGTCTAAAATTATTCAAATAGACATTGATGACCATAATAAATTTATTGAAGAAAACAAAGATATTGTAGACTCTTCCCTTTCTCATCAAGAAAAAATGGACAAACTTATGTCAAAATACTCAAATTCTAATATGAGCGAACAAGAACAATATAATTTAAAATGTAAACTTAGCCGTTATATTTTTGATAACGAAGTAAATAAAACTTTACTTAATCTTGTTCAAAATATAAAAAAATTACCTAAGGAAGAGCAAGATGCTTTTTGGGGAAAAGATAAAAAGTAATTAATTATTACAAACAAAAATAAATTTTAAAAGTGAGGATCAACTTATGTATGAATTTAGATATCCTAAAATAGCAGAACTTTCAACAGAAAAACTTGAAGCAAGCATTGCATACCTTTCAGTATCTCTTGAAAATAAACTTGAACAAAATAATAGTTCATTAACCGAATTTGAAAAGCATAATTTAATCAAGGCTATTGAGCATATTAGAAGTGGTATCAATGTTTCAATTAATATGAGCGACCTTCAAGATACTCCTTTTGATTATAATATCATTGATAAACTTTTAAATGATAGTAAAACTCTTAACCTTCCACTTAATTTTTATGTTATCGGAGGTTCAACATTTGGAGATAATTTAGAGAACCAAAATATTCCTATGTCTTTTTCTCAAACTGCGCTCGATAACTTAGTGGAACTTAATAACTACTTAGTTGATAATGACCAATATGGATTACTTTTTATGGAAGATGCAACATCTCCTGAAATGGCATGGGATTTTGAAGAAGTTTTAAGCGCTAATAATCAAATTGATGCAATCGTTGAATATATCAAGGAAAAGAAATTTTCACCATTTGAAGCATCTGCATTTATTCACCAATACATTACAAGTCAATTTGAATATAAAGAAAATTTGCTTGACATCACCTCACCTAGAAGTATTGTAGGTGTGCTTAACTCTGATGATATTGTTTGTGTTGGATACTCATATCTTACAAAAGCAATCATTGACAAACTTAATATGCCAGGACTTGAGTGTTCAACCTTTACTTCTAAACTTAAACCAAATGAAGATATAATTAAAAACGAAAAAGTTCAAGAAGTATTTAAAGAACTTCACCTTTCTATGGACGGAACTGGACATATTCAAAACTTAATAAAAATTGATGACCCTAAATACAAAGTAAAAGGAAACTATGTATCTGATTCTTGCTGGGATTCAAAAGATAACTCTTTCCCAAGTGGTAAAGGTATTGGAAACTTTATGTTCCCTGTTGAAGATTTACTACACTTAAACGGACAAACATTTGACCAACCAAACGATAAAGTTGATAGTATGTTTAAATCAATCGGATTAAAGAGAACTTATGACCCATATAGTTTGCCTATTATAAGCGAAAATATTAATAATTCAAAACCAATCACTGTTGAACAATATAGAAAATGCTTAACTAATATGTTTAAAACTATGTCGCCAAACGACCCACCTGAAGATATTAAAAAGAGAGTTGAATCTGTTATTAATATCTCATCATATATAACCTATGGTTTATTTACAAAAGATGCAATTGGCTCGATTGCTAAAAAGACACACAAAGAAATGCAACAAGCAATAGAACAAGCAAATCAAACAAATCAAGCAAATCAACTAGGTTAATAAAATATCAAATGTAATTTTTATTAGCAAATAATAGAAATTACATTTTTTAAATAATAAAATAAGGAGAAAATTATGAACTCTAATTCATTAATTTGTAATTTCATAAAAGATAATCCTGAAAATTGGAAAGAACTTTTAGAAAACGACTACGATTTAAAAATAAAAATAGATAATAACTATGCAATATTTAACTATGATTTTAACTGCAATTTTGCTAACCCTATCGTTCAAGAGGCTCGTGGTATTATTATTGATTACAAAAATTTAGAAGTTGTTTGTTGGCCTTTTAGAAAGTTTGGAAACCATAACGAATCTTACTGCGACAAAATCGACTGGGAAAGCGCAAGAGTTCTTGAAAAAGTTGACGGCTCAATTATAAAACTTTGGTTCGATTTTGAGAAAAATGATTGGCAATTTTCAACAAATGGAACAATTCGTGCAGAAAATGCATCTGTTGATAAATATTTCAATCTTTACTTTATGGACCTTATAAACGAGGCTGAAAACCTAAAAGATATTCCTTATGACTCACTTGATAAAACAAACACTTACATATTTGAACTTGTAGGACCAAGAAACCAAATAGTTGTCAAATACCCTACAACTGCACTTTTTCATTTAGGAACTAGAAATAATATAACTGGACAAGAAATGGAAGTTGATATAGGTATTCAAAAACCAAATTCTTACAAACTTAAAAGTTTAGATGACTGCGTAAATGCCGTATTAAATTTAAACAAAAATAATAGTGACACAATTAAACAAGAGGGTTTTGTTGTTGTTGACAAAAACTATCACCGAATTAAAGTTAAATCACCTGAATATCTTGTTATGAGCAGACTTTCACAAGTTACTGCAATTTCTAAAAAAGACTGCTTATATCTTCTTTTAAACAACACTCAAAAACTTGAAGTATTCGGTAAAAACAATACTGATTTATTACCTTCTATAAAATATTATGATTATAAATTTACTCTTTTAAAAGATATGTCTAATAAAATGGCACTTTTTTCAAGAGCGTTATATAGAGAGTTTGACAATAATAGAGGTGCTGTTGCAAGAATAATATCTTCACACTGGCTTTCTGCTATTGGTTTCAAAGCACTCGGAAACGAAAAAACAGGTGAAGAGATACTTCTTGAAATGCCTTTTGAAAAACTTTTAAAATTAATACCTGATTACGAAGCAGAAGATTTAAGTTTACTTTTAACAAAGCAAACAAATAATGAAGAATATTAATAGTTAAAAATACAAAATTAAAAGCAAACAATGTTACTTATCATTGTTTGCTTTTTTCTTTAATCTACTTTTATTTCATACCCATCTTCAATTATATAAGTATCTAAAATCTCTGCATATTCACAAGTTTGCCCAACCACCTTTTTGAAACCATTTTTTAAATAAAAATTAATTGCAGGAGTATTGACTTTTGCAACATAAAGTCTTATAAATTTTGCTTTTTTACTTTTTACAAGTTTCATTGCAAAGTTAAGCGCAAGTTTTCCATACCCACAATTTCTATAATTAACACCAACTGCAAGTCTACTTAAATAAACTGCGTTTGAGTTTTTTTCTTTCCACTCAAACTTCATTTCGCTTTCACTAGTTTCAAATAAACAAAAAGTGGCAACAATATTTTCATTGTGAGTTACGACATATAAATTTTTATTATTAATATCATTTTCAAATTCACAGTATGGATATATTTTATGCCAAATTTTTATACCCTTACTATACATATCATATATAACATCATTAAATAGTTTATTAATCTTTTCTAAGTCTTCAATTTTTGCTAGTCTAAATTCCATAAAATCCACCATTAAATAAAAATTAATTATTATATTTAAAATTAGATTAACAAATTTAATCTTATATTGTCAAAAATATGTATAATATTTTATAAATTTATTGCACAAATCATAGTTTTATACTAAAATATTATCACTATTTATAATAAATTTTTATTTAAACACTATATAATAAAATTTACTAAAAGGAGTTTGTTATGGAAAACTACAAGCGTAAAGTTCATTATCATGAAACCGATAAAATGGGAATTACTCATCACTCAAATTATATAAAATATATGGAAGAATCAAGAGTAAATTTCTTAGATAAAATTGGATATAATTATAGAAAACTTGAAGATGATGGAATAATATCACCTGTTGTTGCGATTAATTGCAACTATAAAGAACCTACAACCTTTGATGATGAGATTGAAATAGAAGTTGGCGTTCAAGAGTTTAAAGGGGTAAAACTTATTATTTATTATAATATGACAAATACAAAAAATAATTCTGTTGTTTTCACAGGAACTAGCACACATTGTTTTATAGATAAAAATGGTAAACCTATTATTTTAAAAAGACAATTTCCTGAGTTAGATAATGTATTAAAATCATTAATTAAACAAGAAATTTAAAAAGCATATTTACAATTTTTTTATATTATGATATAATAAATTTATAAAAATTAATACTTGGAGTTAAGATTATGAATAAAATTTTAAGTGAAGATTTAGATGCACACCCATACACAGGTAAAGTTCAAGTTAAGGGAAAATTAAGATTTAAAGATAATGAATATACAAGACCTTTTTTTAATGGAACAGAAAACTATTCACAAATTAAAAATATTACACCAGGAAAGGTTTATGAAGTTGTTGGCAAAGAAGGTCATGGTGATGTTGAAGATATTTATGTAATTGACGATGCAAACGAAATTCAAAGTTTTTGTGATTACTTTTTTGAAGAAATTGAAAATGTAAAAACTGCAACAGTTACACAAGAAGTTGAACCTGAAAGAGAATAAAATAAAAAAAATAAAAACATATTGAGATATTTCAATATGTTTTTTTTATTGCAATTTTCTGCAAAAATAACAGAAATTTGCTTAAATTTTTGTAAATTTTCCTTATTTTTTAAATTATTTTAAAAACTCACTTAATTCTAAATTTAGATATTTATTATTCTTTTCATCAATTTCCTTAAGCAATTTTTCTTTCACTGATAGTGCAATTTTTAAATCATCACTTGTAATTATTCCATTTTTTTCAGCACTTATAAGTTCATCTTCATCTAAAATTCTAACCACTCCATTTGTAATAGTTATGTCTAAATATAAATCCTCATAGTAAGGAACTTTTAACTCTTCGTCAAGACCATTTTTATAACTTAAATCAATATATGTTTGAACAATATTTTTATTATTATCAATATAATGTCTAATATTATAATTTTCATTTTTTGGTGTAATTTCGACTAAGTAGTAACCATCGTCCATTAACTTTTCACCAGTAGAAACAATAAAAGGAGATTTTACTTTTAACAATTTTTTTACAGTTAAATAATAATCATTTTTTTCATCAATATAAAAACTAATTTTGTAATTTTCAGCATCTCTAAGATATGTTTTAGATAAAAGTTTTTTCTTCATAAAATTTCTCCATTTATATATTAACAGTTTTAGCAAACTGAGTAAATAAAGTTATTTCTTTCTCAAGATTATTTAATTTTATTTCATTTTCTATAATATTTTTATCAAAATTATAATTATATTCATTCATAATATAAATTAAATCTTCACTTAAGGTGTCAGTAATTTCATCTATTAACGCATAAATATTTTCTTCAGCCATAAACACCTTTTTTTAATTATAATAATGATTTTATATAGTTAGAAAGTTCACTATCATCACAATTATCAGTAAATAACTTTTTAAAGTTTTCACCACTAATTGTATGCATTAAAAATTCTTTATCAATATTTTTAACAATTGATAGCATATCATTATGTGTTACTTTTTTTATTTCATCTAAGATTTTTTTATTTCTTTGTTCTGGAATTACTCTGTCTTTTGGATAACCATTACCTGATTCGTGTTCAAAAAGTTCATTGAAACAATACTCTAAATTTAATTCTGCTCCCCAGCCAAAACCCTTAGCAAAAGGAAAACTAACAGCATTTCCATCATTAATTTGCATAAACATATATGCGTCACTTGGGTCAACAATATGACCACATAAAACATTAGGAAAAGAGTTTGCTGCAAGCATTGCACCTTCACCAGTTCCACAACCTGTTACAACAAAATCTGCACACTTTGTATTAATCAAAATTGCAGTCAAAAGACCTGCTTCAACATATGTAAGTTGTGTTTTATCATCTGCTCCATAAGTTCCAAAATTCATAACATAATGACCATGTTTTCCAGCAACCTTTAAAAGTGAATTATAAATCATTTGATTCTTTGATGCTTGCGATGTTTCATTAATAAGTGCTATTTTTTTCATATTTTCTCCTTTATTTTAAGTAAAATAACCCATTTTTACTGTTTTTTTTTATTTAATTTTGCGTTTTTTAAAATTTTAATATATTAATTTTATTTTTATATTACTAATAATTATTATAAATAAATTAATAAATAAATCAAACTTTATGGTAATATTTATATGCTACATTTTTCAATTTTAACTAAAGAATCTAGGCTTATTTCTTTTTTATCTAAAAAAATTATTCTACTATGTGTATCTATAAAAATTTTACCTTTGTAATTTTTATTATATCCATCATCGTAATAAACAAGACTAACAACATCATCTTCTTCTAAACTTATTAAAACATCAGATATTGCCTTTGCATCATCTTCAGACATCTCTCCTTTTGCAACTTTTTCATGCTTATATTCTTTTAATCTTAATGCATCATGTAGTCCTTTAAGAGCATCAAATGGTGCAAATTGCTTCGCTCTGTCTTTTCTTGGCATTTTAACTCTATCCATTATGCCCTCCTACCATATTATTTCTATCTCTTTGTGTTGCGTTTTGTTTTAAGTCTATTCCTTTTATAAGTGAATTTTTACCATATTTTTCGTGAAGTCCCAATACACTTTTTACAAGTTTTTTTTCTTTTTTTACATTATCAAGATTAGTAAACATATCATATTGTTCACAGTTTTCACCAAGCAAATCCGAAAAATCATAAGTGATTTTTCTAATCGGTCTATTTTTATCAATAATTTTATCAAAAAGTTTCAGAGCATAATCATTAATTATTGAAAAAAGATTTGTTCTCTCAACCATTCTTGAAGTTCCTTTCGCTACTTCGTTTCTCTTATCACCATATCCAATTATTATGTGAATTAGTGCAGTTGAATAATGTTCTCTTGCCAAACGATAACAACCATCTTGAATCATCTCTTGAAGAACAATTTTTGCATCATTATAAGAGTAGTTACAAGGCAAAATTTGTGAGTTAGAGATTGATTTTGCCTTAGTCTTATAAGATTTTATATCACACATTAAACAAGATTCCTTACCCACTGAATGGTCAATTAGAAGTTCTGCATTTATTCCAAACTCTTTATAAAGCAAGTCTTCGTCACAACTAGCAATTCCTTGCATATCATAGATTCCGTATTTTGCAAGTCTATCAGCAGTTCCTCTTGAAATTTGCCAAAAATCGGTGATTGGTCTATGATTTGAAAGAGTCTTAATAAACTTTTCTTCAGTAAGCCAGCCAATTCTATCTGGTGAATGCTTAGCAGTAATATCAAGAGCAATTTTTGCAATATACAAGTTCGTTCCAATACCAACAGTAGATGGAATACCTAGTGTGTCTTCAATTTCGCTCATTAATTTTTTAGCAAAATCCTTCGCTCTTAATTTATATAATTTTAAATAGTCTGTTACATCAATAAAACACTCATCAATTGAATAGGTATGAATATCTGCTTTATCAATATATTTTAAATAAATTTCATAAATGTTTGCAGCATACTCAATGTATTTTTTCATTCTAGGCTTTGCAATTACATACTCAATATCTTTTGGTATCTCAAAAAGCCTGCATCTATTTTTTACCCCAAGAGTCTTCATTGCTGGGCTAACTGCCAAACAAATTGTCGCTTCTGTTCGCTCTTCATCTGCAACAACTAAATTGTCAGTCATTGGATTAAGTCCTCTTTCACTACACTCCACGGAAGCAAAAAATGACTTCATATCAATAACAAAATAAACTCTATCTTTTATCATTTTCGCCTCCTTTTATTTTATACTATTTAATATTATATATCATTTTTAATTTATATTCAATTTCAATAATACATATTATTACTTTATTTTATATAATATAAAATAAATAATATAATTTTACTTAAATTTTATGGACATTATTTTTTTTTAGTAATATAATATAAATACAAATTTTTTAATTTGTAACACATAATAATATAGGAGGAAGAAATGGTTAAAACAAAAAGTTTAAAGAAAGCATTAATTGCAAGTTGTTTATCACTTGTTATGTGTCTTTCAATGCTTGTTGGAACAACTTTTGCTTGGTTCACTGACTCAGTTACTAATAATGTTAACCAAATCGTTTCAGGTAACTTAGATGTTGAACTTCATCATACAAAAAACTATTCAGAAGATGCAACTGATATGGAAGTTGTTGATGAAACAACAGCACTTTATGATGAACTTTTATGGACAGATTGGTCAGTAAATCCAAGACCTACACTTTGGCAACCAGATGTTGAATCTTTTGAAGAGTTCCATATTGAAAACAAAGGAACACTTCCACTTAAGTATAAGTTTTCAATCAACTTTACAAACGCAACTACAACAACTGCAGGAAAAACACTTGCAGATATATTAATAGTAGATGCAATAAGTGTAAATCATGATTCATATATGGATGAAATTGGAACATTTGAAGGTGCTTCAAATCTTAAAAATTTCATTTTGGAAGGAACATTAGAACCAGGTGAAGTTTACAAATTTGTTACAGGCATTGCTTGGACTCAATCAGCAAATGACAATGATTATAATGTTGCAGGTGGTCTTAAAATCGACCTTGGTGTAACACTTGTTGCTACTCAACTTAATGATGCTGCTGAATTCCAAAACATTGTTTCATCTTCTAGTGAATTAGCGAATGCTCTTGCAAACGGCGAAGATGTTACACTTGGTAAAAATCTTGAAATCTCAGAAGAATTTGAAATTCCAGCAGGAACATCTGCAAAACTTGACTTAAATGGCAAAGATTTAACAGCTGTTGAATATGTTAATAATAGTGGTACTCAAACAATTAATAATGTTATTGTAAATTATGGCGAATTAACTATTACAGGAACTGGAACTATTAGAACTCGTAACCTTATGAATAAGCCAGGTGCAAAACTTATTATTGATGGAGATATCAATATTATTGGTGGTAGCCCAACCCCAACAGGTGGCGGCTCTGCAATTTGGAACGAAGGTGAATGCGAAATTAATGGTGCAACTATTACTCAAACTAACCTTTGGAACTACGCAGTTCAAAACGTTAATAGTGATTCAACACTTGTTATCAATGATGCAAATGTAAGTGCTCCACACGGTGCAATTTCAAATAAAGGAACTGCTGTTATTAATGGTGGAACTTTTGAGTGTGCTGCAAGTGGTCATACAGTTTACGCTTATGGAACAGGAACTTTAACAATTAATGGTGGAACTTTCAAACATTCTCAACTTGAAGCACCTGCTGAAGGTAATGTTATTATTTCACCTACAACTACTGCAACTGTTATTATAAATGGTGGAACTTTTGATTCTGTTGCTGGTGCATTTGCATACACTAATAGAAACATCACAATTAATGCTGGCTCATTCTTAAATAAGGCTACAAAAGTTTATCAACAAACAACTGTTAATGGTATTGTAGAGTTTGTTCCTACAACAAGCACAGTTACAACAAATGCTGATGGCTCTATGACAGTAACAAAAAACTAATAAAGAATTGATTTTTAGTTTATGTTCAAAATAATTTAAGCAAAACAAAAAGTGTTCTCAAATGAGAACACTTTTTTCATATTAAATTAATAAATAAACCCTAAGATTTATAAAAATTAAGGACTTTTAATCTTCTAAATAAAATTGCTGTTTTTGTTTATTCAATACACATATAGAAAAATAATAAAAATTCTTGACAATAATAAAAAATAAAAAGTAAAATAAAATTAGGAGATACAATTATGAGTTATAATTTTGAAATTCCAAATAATTGGAAAGAACTTACTGAAGATAAATTTAAAATTTTAGGATTAGAAAGTAGTGAAAACATTGTATGTTTAGCATCTTTTTTAGTAGGAAATGAAGAAGATTCTAACATTATTAGTTTTATTAATTATATTGAATTTGATAAAAGTTTTTTAATTGAACTTGATAAATGTATTGAAAAAATCAACGAGTTAAATGAACTTGTAGATGGAAAAAGCGAAGATAAAGACTATGAAGACACATCTGTAATTTTTAATATTTTTCATGGATTTAACCAAACTGAAAATGGTGAATTCTATATTAGCATCAACCGAATAAAAGTTTCTGAAGCAAATTATAAATACTCATTTCAAATTTTTTGTGAAGCAAAAACTGGTATACTCTGCGCTCAAACAACGCTTACTAGTCTTGACGAAAATAATGCAATAGAATCTGCACTTACTACTAATTTTGTAAATGATGCAGTTAAAATTCTATTAAATTTAAAGGAAATTAAGTAATTTTTACTCTTTTTACAATAAAAAATACCAATTTTTGCACTTTTTCAAAAATTGGTATTTTTTATTTTATATTTATTATTTACTTTTCTAAACCTTGTGTTTCATTTTCTATTTGAGAATTAACATTATCAAGTTTAGTTTGTAAATCATTTAATTTATGTTTTGCTTTTGATATTCTACTATTATATGCTTCTTTTGTTCTTTCTGAAACAAACTGATAAGCAGCAACAGGAACGCTATAAACTGTTTCAAGTAACGCAATTGGTATTGCTGTAACTCCAATGGCAGTTGCTGCAGCACCAGCGATTGCATAGTTAACACCATTAGAAATAACTTGACCAGCCTTTGTATGTGATGAAAGACCACCATCTAATCTATCATAGACATTTTCAAAAGTTTCCCCTGCGCCGTATAGAGTTGCTCTAGTTGCAATAAATGGAATTAAATCGTGGTCATAAATATCATTAAAATCATATGCTCTCGCATTAGCAATTCCTGAGATTTTTTCAATTCTATTTTCTAAATTCTTCTTTTCTCTATTTAATTTTTCTAAGTTTTTAGACATAATTTTAACCTCTTTATATACTAATATAGTATCATATAACAAAGTTTGTGTCAAGATTGAAAATTAAAATATAATTATCCCCTAAATATTTTTAATTTTTATTATTTCTAAAATATATTTAAATATAATAGATTTATTTTTTTTTATTTTATATAATAAAATTGTATAAATTAAAGGAGAACAATTATGAATAATTCTATGTTTGAAATTAAAGATAATAAACTCATTAAATATTTAGGAAATCAAACTGAAATTGTTATTCCAGAAGGTATTACCGAAATTGGAGAAACAGCATTTTTACTAAATAAAAAAATAGAAAGTGTAATATTTCCAAGCACCCTTAAAGTTATTGGTAAACAAGCATTTACTGGTTGCATAAAACTTAAATATGTTATACTACCTGATGATATTGAAACTATTGAAGAAAGTGCTTTTTTTGATTGTAGAAGTATTGAAAAAATCATATTACCCAATAATATAAAGTATATTGGACATAGTGCCTTTGCTGAATGCGAAAAACTTTTTAGCATTGCAATTCCAACAAGCCTTACAGAAATAAATGATAATGTCTTTGGTGGTTGCAAAAACCTTTGTGGTGTAAAAATTCCTAATAGTGTTACTAAAATTGGAAATTCTGCATTTTGGGGTTGTAAGGGATTAGCAGTTATTGAAATCCCTGATAGTGTAACAGAAATTGGAGATAAATGTTTCTCTTTCTGCCACATTTTAAAAGATATAAAACTTTCTAAAAATTTAGTATCTTTAGGAAGTGAAGCCTTTTGTTCTTGTAAAAATTTAAGAACACTTGAATTACCTGATAGTTTAAAATCAATCCCTACTGATTTACTTAATTTATGCGAAATGGTAACAATTTACGCATCAGAAAACTCTTATGCAAAAACTTATGCAATAGAAAATAATATAATGTTTAAAGTTAAATAAACTTGCAAAAAACGCAAATACATATTAAATTATATAAAAAAACATTAAATTATATCAAATTTTCAATATTTTTTGTAAATTATTAAAATAATTCAAAGTTTCAAATAAAACAATCTTTATATAAATAAACTTAACAGCAACAAAAAAAACAATATTCTAACGATATTGTTTTTTTCTTTAAATAATTAAATTATTAAATAATTTCATATTTTATTCTATATTTTTCTGCACTTAATTTATCATCACATTTTTTTGCATAATCCTCTGCATATGACCCACTTTCCACTTTTAATATTAAATTTTCACAAAGATAGAAAGCATAAGGATCTATCCATTTTACACTACTTGGAATTACTATACTTCTCAACTTTTTACATTCTTCAAACACATAAAGATTAATTTCTGTTATGGTGTTAGGAATTTCTACACTTTCTAAACTTAAGCAATTCTTAAAACACATACCATCTAGACTTGTTATATGTTCTGAAAAATTTATTGTTTTCAATTTTTTACAATCTTCAAATGCTCCACTTGCAATAACCCTAGTATCTTTATGCACTTTATAAGATGTAATTTCTTTATCTTTTGCACTAATTAAAGCATAATATGGATTTTCAGAATTTCCCAAGTATAAGCAGTTTTCATATTCGTTATATTTTAAATTTGTGCAACCAACAAAAGCATTATAACCTATCTCATTTACACTACTTGGAATTTCTAAATTTTCTAAACTTATGCAGTTTTTAAATGCTCTCCAGTCTATATTTTTTACTTCATTTGATAATTTTATAGTTTTTAATTTTGAACAATTTTTAAAGGCTTCTTGACCTATATCATTAATAACACCTTCAACTCTTTCAAGTTTATTACAATTTTCAAAAGCACAAGTTCCTATCTCATTTACACTACTTGGAATTTCTATAGATGTAAGATTTTTACAATTTTTAAATGTCCACCCATATATTTTCTCTACACTATCTAAAATTTTTATAGTTTCTAAACTTGTGCAATTTTGAAATAAACTATCAGATATTACTTTTATATTATTTGTAAATTCAATTTTTGATAAATTTACGCAATCTTGAAATACCCCTCCCCCATTTATTCCATCTGCAATAATCATTGTATCGTTATGAATTTTAAAAGAACTTATATTTTTATCCTTTACTTTAATTAATGCATAATATGGATTTTCTTTATTTCCCAAATATAAACCATTCTCATACTCATTATATTTTAATTTCTCACAATCATTAAAAGCAGATACATATATCGTTTTTACACTACTTGGAATTTCAATATGTTCTAATTCAGTGCAGTTGTTAAATGCTAAAAAACTTATGCTTGTTACACTATTAGAAATTACAATACTTTTTACATTGTTATTTCTTCTAACAAAAGCACTTTTAAAATCCTCACCAATAATTTCTATTTCGTCTGGGATTTTAATTTCACTTTCACTCCCTAAATATTTATATAAAATCTTTTTACCATTTTTTACTTTTACTATAAACCACGTATTTATAATATTAATATTATATTTATCCATACAATCTCTACTTTTTTATTTCATAAAATAATTTAATTCTTATTTATTATAACATTTTCTCAATAATTTCAACTTTCATATCTAATAATTTTGCAAAAGTTTCAGCAAAAGAACCTTTTTCACAAATTATTTTTACATTTTCACATTTTTCTAAATCAAAATTAACAAATACATGCCTATCCATTTTTGTAACAGAACTTGGTATAACAATATTTTTTAAGTTAAAACACCAATTAAAAACACCCTCTCCTAATCTAGTTATACCATTTGGTATTTCAATCCTCTCAAGGTTTTCGCAATATTCAAAAGCATAATCCGCTATAACTTTTGTATCTCTATGAATTTCACAAGTTGTTATTTTTTCATTTTTCGCTTTAATAAGTACATAATAAGGATTATCACTATTTCCTAAATATAATCCATTGTCATATTCATTATATTTTAAATTATCACAATGAGCAAAAATATCATATCCAATATATTTTGAACTTTTAGGCATTGTAATTTCCTTTAAACCCACACAATAACTAAATGCATAAGTTCCAATAAAAAAAACACTATCTGAAATTGATAAATTTTTTAAATTCGTGCAACCTCTAAAAGCATTATAACCTATCTTTGTTACACTATTTGGAATTTCTACACTTATTAAATTTATACACCCACTAAAAGCATAACTACCAATCTCTTTTACTGTGCTTGGTATTTCAATACTAGTTAAATTTTTATAATCTTCAAAACAATTCAATTCTATTATTGTTACTCCATTAGGTATAATTACCTTTGAATCATTTCCTGTGTATTTCTTTAAAACTATATCATCTCCTTCTTCTACTATCACAAACTCTCTCATTATTTTCTTCGCCTTTTTTTTATAAAAATCAATCTTCAATTACTACTACATTTACTTTTTTTGAATATGCCGTGCAAGCATCTAATCCAATAACATTTTCAGATATAAATGGCTCAAAGTATTCATTTTTACCAAACTTATCATACTTATCGGGCTGAGTTTCATGCCAAAGCGCACTGCAAGTATAATGTCCACTAACTATCGTTTTACCTGGTTCAAAAATTTTACATACATACATTTCATAAGACCTTTTCCAACGAGCCATTTGCCAGTCAACCTTACTTGCATTTCGCCAGTCTTTATCATAAAGAAAAGTTCCATCAACAGTTGGAATCCAGCCATGAACAAAAACATAATGCTCAGTCTCATAATAATCAATGCACATGTCTAAAACTTCTTGAAGACCCGTGTGCTTCGCAATTTTATCAAGTTCAAATTTTGTAATAAGCCACTCTGGACATAGGTCAATAATTGTTTGGGCAGTTCCGTTAGATAAATCTGCAAGTGTATTACTATTTCTAAGTATCATTTCGTCCATTAAGTCTTCATGATTTCCACGAATTAAAATAAATTTCTCAGGATTTTTTAATATAAAATTAATAATTTCTTTAGGTTGTCTTCCTCTATCAAATAAGTCTCCACAAACAATAATTTTGTGATTTTCATTATTAATATCAAACCCTTTTTCTTTTAGTGCATCTTGCCACAAATCAAAATATCCATGAATATCTGATGATACAAAATATTTCATAATTCTCCCTTTTTGATATTATTTATATAAAATTTTCATAAAAGTATGAATTTTTACTATTATTTTTATAAAATTTTGATGTATTTTGCAGTTTTTTATTTTTTCAATAACCACAATTTGTTATTTTGTCTTTTGTTTCTAATATATCTTTTCTGGTTTTTTTGTTTTTAAATTCTCTTTAAACTTATTCTTATCTTTTTCAGGGTCTCCACCTATTACAATACAAAATTTTACAATTTTATCACCAGTATTTTCAAATATTTTTTTCACACTTTCACTTGTAAAACTTATGTCTATTGTATTTTCGTCAAATACTCTAAATAGAGTATTATTACACTCCTCTTCAGTTTTCCTAATATTAAACTCACCAAAATAGCACTTGACAAGTTCATATAAACTTTCAATACCAACTATATTTATCATTGACTCAATATTTTTATAATCAATATATACAGCAAGAATTCTATCAGAGTTATCTTTCTCGTCCAAATGATACCCTACATAAATGGCATTTCTCTCTACAATTGTTAATCCATAAGTAAAATAACACCTATATATTAAATCATCTTTAGAATCCTTAAATTCGAGATTTTCATAAAATTGCTTTCCCATTTCATTAAAAACGTCTATTAATTTTCTAGATACTTCTTTTATTGATCTATCAAATAACACATACTCTGCTCTTTTAAATTCCATATTATTTTTCCTATAAATTATAATATCGTAAGTTAGAGAAAAGCAGTTCGAAGAACTATTTTCCAATAACTGATGGTCATTTCATTCTGTAATGAGATGCGTTAGCATCTAATTCGTCAGAATTTAATAAATTTTTAAAGTATTAAAAATTTATCATTACATAGATTATAATATCGTAAGTTAGAGGAAAGCAGTTCGAAGAACTATTTTCCAATAACTGATGGTTATTTCAATCTATAATGAGATACGATAGTATCTAATTCGTTAGAATTTAATAAATTTTTAAAGTATTAAAAATTTATCATTACATAGATTATATTATTTGTTAATATATAACTTCTTCCTTTTTCTTTTTATAAGCCTTACTAAATTTATATTTATCTCTCTTATAATCAGCACCAAATACTATACAAAATCCTGCTATATAGTTGTTTGAATTTTCAAAAAGTTTCTCTCTTGTTTCTCTTGTAAAATCAATATCAAGAATACCATTTTTATATACTCTATAACAACATTCTTTGTATTCTTCTTTTTCCTCTCTAATTTTAAATTCACCAAACTTTTCCTTGAAAATTTCTAAAATCTTTTCTACTCCAACTGCGGACTCTAAAAATTTATTATCAATATAAACTACTAAAAATCTTTTGTAATTATTCCACTCGTAACCAACATAAACCGAATTTGGCTCAACAACCAAACTTCCCCAATGACAATAATTGTCATAAATTCTGTAACCTTTTGTTCCATTTTCTTTCGGCTTATGAATATCATACTCTAACTTACCTACTTCGTTAAACACACCACTTAATCTTTTTGAAACTTCTTCAATTGCATTTTCAAATAATTTATATTCACTTCTTTTAAACTCCATACTAGCCCCACTATTTTCTTAAAATTTATTCTAACATTATAATTTTATAATATTAATTATTACAAAGTCAAGAATTGTGTAAATTTATATATAACCTTTTATTAATAAATAAAATTAATTAAAAACGCAAAATATAACAAAGATTTTAATTTATAAATAAATTAAAGTTTTATAATAACTATTACAACCTTACTTTTAGAAAAATAAAAAAATAATTGAAATTTTTCATAAATATATTGACATAATTAAAAAAGTAGTGTAATATAATAATGTTGTGAAGAGAAATCTAGTTCTAGACGGATATCTTTTCACTGAATATATATCGCGGGGTAGAGCAGTTGGCAGCTCGTTGGGCTCATAACCCAAAGGTCGGAAGTTCGAGTCTTCCCCCCGCAACCAATGCAAAAGAGAACCGAACCTCGGTTCTCTTTTTTTGATAAATTTTTATTATAGACATTTTTATTTTTATATTTTATAATAAACCTATGAATGAATTGATTTTTGCCATAAAAGATGAGAAATTAGTTTCAATAGATGACGTTGAAAAAGGTGTACAATGTGGTTGCATCTGTCCTTGTTGTGGTGAAAATTTGGTTGCAAAAAAAGGAAATATTAAATGTCATCACTTTGCACACATATCAGGGGCAAATTGTGATTATGGTTATGAAACTTCATTACATAGATTAGCAAAGGAAATAATGCAAGAGTTAGAATATGTTGTTTTGCCAAGTGTTGATATTGGAAAAAATATGTATGGTGAAATTAATTTATACAAACCATACAAGGCAAAAATACAAAAGATAGAATTAGAAAAAAAGTATAATGATATTAGACCAGATATTCTGATTTCGATAAATAATAAAATATTAGCAATAGAAATATATGTTACACATAAAGTTGATTTTGAAAAAATTCAAAAAATTAAAAATGATAATCTATCAATGATAGAAATTGATTTAAAAGAATTGTTAAAAGATAAAGAAAAAAATACGCCATTAAATATTAAAAATATTTTAAAGCAAATATTATTGTCTGATAATGATGTTAGAAAGTATTGGGTGTTCAATAGCAAAAAATATCAATATTTAAAACAATTTAATTTAATAAAAGAAGTTAGTTTTTATCTTGGTAACCCCATTGTAAAAACTTGTCCTAATATAAAAAAATGCAAATGGAGAGAATGTAACTTTAATTCTTGGTATAGTGTTCGAAATGACTGTAAGAATTGTATATATTTTTTAGAATATGATAAAATAGGTTCAAATCTTATTTGTTTAAATAAGAATATATCTTTGGGTGAAAACCCAAACCCTAATACATCTATTCCAATTATTACTGGATACGATAAACAACCAATAATTTCAAAATGTCCTGGATATATAATTTATAAAAAACATCCAACACCGAATTTAAAGGATTGTATTAAGTGCCCAAGTTTTTTATCGGGAACTGAAACTTCAATTAATTGTTTATTAAATCAATAATAAGATGCTGTTTTCATATGGCAAGTGCAACCAATCGAGACCATAGCCGAACCGGTTGTGGTTTTTTTAATGCTTATTTTTTATCATTTACAAAAAAGTCTTTACGAAAGTATAGTTTCAATCTATATCAAAATATTCTTTTTTTTACCCAAATTTTATATTATTTTTAACTATTTTTATTGTCAAGTTTAATTTTTATTATAACATCATAAATAACTCGAATAATAAGTGATATTAATTAGATAATAGATTTTATAATTAAATAAAAATAATCAGCAATAAATTACTTTTATTTAAAATTCCCTACATTGATTTTTAACTTATAATTTAAAAAATAACTATAAATATTAATAATCTTAAAAGTATTTACTTATAGCACAAAAATAAGTATCCTATATATTATATAACTAATTTTGTGAGGAGTGTATTAATGGAAAATATTGAAAATCAAAAAGAATTAGTAATTTCATATTGTAAAGAGTGTTTAAAATCTGACGAAGAATCTGAAGCAATTTATCAAAAATTTTTAACAGACAATGAACTTCTAACAGAATTGTGTTATTACATTAAAAACAGAGAGTTCCCTAATGCTTGCGTCATAATAAGAGAATATACTTATTCAACTCTACAGTTTTATGAAAAAGAGTTTTTAAACTTAAAAAATCCTTTAGAAGCATATTTATTCATGCTAAATTTAAGGAAAAATAAAAAAGAAGAATGGGCTAAATATGTTGAAAAATATAATGCATATAATAAAGAATTAAATGAAAAAAACGCAAAATTTGATAGAAATATACTAAAAATTATGCATAATATTGCAACTTCAGGTGTTTTAGATAAACCTTATAGTGTTGGTTATTATACACGAGATTATGCTTGTGAAAACTTTTGTTGCCCTAGCGAAGAATACTTGTCTTCTGACTGGGACGCAATTTTAAGAGTAGATGAAGATTTTGAAAAATATGTTAAAAATCGTAGTAATATTATTTTTCAAAATGGTTACCATATAGCGGGATATGTTGATGGTAAATTAGTTAATATTTCCATAAAGGTGGTTGAATAAATTTACTTTTTTAATTATAATATATAATAATAATTATCATATATTATTTAAAACTAAAAAATAAAAGGTGTTTATATGGAAGATAAACAAAAATTATCTCAAAGTAATAAAGAAAATTCAGATTTACAAAATGTTAGATTTGAAGATTTAATAATTGCAAAAAAAAATGGAAAATGTGCTATTTTTAATAAGGAAACTAGTGAATTTTTAACAAAACATGAATTTGATAAAATTATTCTTTCCAAAAGTGGACATCATATTGCATATAGAGTAAACGATAAAGACGAAGTAATTAATAATAATGACAATATTTTTAATCATAAAATAAAAATATCCTATTCAGCAATAATCGACAACTATGGAAATGTTAAAGAATTTGAGGATATTGTATTTGGTGATTATGGTGAATTTAATAATGATTTATGCCCTGCCCTTTATAAAAAAACAGGAAAAATCCATTTAGTTGACTACAATAAAGGTATTATTAGCGATGGTTTTGATGATATTGTTCTTATTGATAATAATGCACCCCTTGGAATTTACACAGCATTCATCTATTACAATAAAGATAAACCAACAAGATCAATACATCTTCTTTTTCAAGATGGTAATATAATTGACGTTAATATTAAAAGTGGTTCTGCCATTGGACAATTATATGAAATTATAGAAATTGATTCTTTAGGTAAAATGCTCGAATTTATAAAGAAATATGGTGCAAATATTATAGAACTTACACCTTATTATTTATTTACTACTATTCGCTCTTATAATATGATTTTATTAACCATCAATAAATACCACCCTCACCAATTAAACTATGCAATAGATTATTTAAAACACCAAAACGTTCGTTTAAATAATGCCATACTAGATGGTGAAATATTTAATTTTAATGATGAAATTGATCCTAATCTTTATAATACTATAATGTCAAATGATATAAAAACTTACAAACTTAATAATAACTCATTTAATTTTGAAATATCTCTAGATGATTTGAGTTTACTTGATAATATTGAATCTGAAAATATAAAAGATAACATAAATCGACTTTATAATTTATATAAGTTTTTAGTGACTGATATTAAATAAAGAGAACTCTCTATAAAAACAAATTATAATTAAATAATTTAAAGTTTTAATTTAAAAAAATTATTAATTAAATAAAATGTATATAATTTTTTTAATCAAATAAAAACCATCAATAAATTTGATGGTTTTTATTTTAAGTTTGTTATTAAATTTATTTTTTTCCATGTCCATTTTTGTAGCAAATATCCAAATTCTTTTTTGCAGTTTCATTTCCTTGGTCGGCTGATTTTTTAAACCAATATACTGCTTCAGTATAATTTTTACTTACACCGTAGCCATTATAATAACAATGACCTAAACTACATTGCGCATTTGAATTACCCTGTTCAGCAGAATTTTTATACCATTTTACTGCCTCATATAAATTTTTCTCTACACCATAGCCATCATAGTAACAAGATGCCAAATTATTTTGTGCAATAGCATAACCTTTATCTGACGCAAGTTTGTATAATCTAACTGCTTCTTTGTAGTTTTTCTCTACTCCGTATCCGTGATAATAACAAACACCTAAATTACTTTGACTAAACGCATTGCCCTGGTCTGCAGACTTTCTATACCACTTTATTGCTTCTTTGTAATTTTTCTCTACACCATAGCCATTGTAATAATATAAGCCTAAGTTTCCTTGTGCAACTGAATATCCTTGGTCTGCTGCTTTTCTAAACCATTTTATCTCTTCACTATAACTTTTCTCCACACCTTTTCCAGCATCATAACAACTTCCTAAATTAGATTGTGCAAATGAATGACCCTGATCTGCTGCAAGTTTATATAATCTAATCGCTTCTTTGTAGTTTTTCTCTACACCTTCACCATTATAATAACAGTTGCCTAAATTATTTTGTGCATTTGCATAGCCTTGGTCGGCTGCTTTTTTATACCATTTTACAGCCTCTTTATAATCTTTTATTACTCCACTTCCATTATAATAACAAACACCTAAATTACTTTGAGCAATTGAATAACCTTGCTCAGCAGATTTTCTATACCATTTAATTGCTTCTTGAATATTCTTCTCTACACCCTCGCCAACATCATAACAATAACCTAAACTACATTGTGCAATCTTATGACCTTGTTCTGATGCAAGACTATACCACTTAACTGCTTCTTTAAAATTCTTCTCTATTCCTAATCCATTTTTATAACAATTACCTAAATGATATTGTCCATTTGCATAACCTTGTTCTGCTGCTTTTCTATACCACTTGACTGATTCTTTATAATTTTTTTCGACACCTTCTCCAAAGAAATAACAGTCACCTAAATTTTTAAGGGCCTTAGGATATCTTTGTTCAGCAGACTTCTTATACCATTTAATTGCTTCGGTAAAACTTTTTTCAACACCAAGTCCATTGCTATAACAAACACCTATATTATTATATGCTCCAGCATCACCTAAATCTGCTGCTTTTTTATACCACTTTAAGGCTTCATCATAATTTTTTTCGACACCCTCTCCGTCTTTATAGCAAAAACCTATATTATTATATGCACTAGAGTATCCTTGTTCAGCAGCCAATCTAAACCACTTTAACGCTTCATTATAATTTTTTTCGACGCCATCTCCATTACAGTAACAAAATCCCAAACAATTTTGTGCTATTGCATCTTCCCTTTCCGCACCTTTTCTATACCACTTTAGGGCTTCGGCATAGTTTTTTTCAACACCCTCTCCATTATGATAAATAATACCCAACTGAACTTCTGCAATAGTGTTATGATTATTAACTGATTTTTTTAGCCACTCAGCAGCAAGTTTTTTATTTTCCTTAACATAATAACCTTTATTATAATAAAAAAACATTATTAGTTGAGCATTACTATTTTCTAATTTAGCAAGCATTTCAATCTGCGGAAAATACTTTTTAAAAAGACGATAACCTTTTCTTTCATTTTTTTTCACATAGTAACCATTATAGTGAAATAATGCTATTTCAAACACACAACATATATCGCCATTTTTAAGTCCCTTTCTATATGTTTTATATGCCTTTTCATAATTCTTTTTTATTTTTAATTCATTTGCCATTAAAAAATAATCCATAATACACTCCATTTAAAGTTCTTAATTATAAAAAATATAATTACATTTTATATTAATTATATAAAATTCAAAAGCATTTACAACAAATATTTTTAATTTATAATATTTTTTTTTATATTTAATTTTTATTTATTTTTATTAATAAAATAGTTTTTTTAAATTTTACATCACTTAGAAATTATTGTATAATGACTATAGGTTATTTATAATTACATTATCATCTTAGGAGAATTCGCTATGAAATATTTAATTTTTAAAATCATTGGCATATTAGGACTTGTTGCCACACCATTTATCTCTAAAGCATATGAAGAAGTCGTAAAACCATCTTATTCTGTATTTAAAGAAGCTTATTGGTTTGACCTATATTCTTTTCTTTTAGTAATTTTCTTCATAATCACCCTTGCGGGTTTTTCTAGGTCTATCGCAAAAATTAAAGCCTTTATAGATTTTCATACTGATTTTGATGATGACCCAGACCTTGATGGTTATCCAAAATTAAGAGTATTTTCTATAATTAAAAAAATTATTTTAATTACTTCGGTTGTTGGTGTAGTTATTTCTGCCATTTTAACAGGATTTATACCTTTCTTTAAAGATAATATATATTACATCGTAACATCAGCACTTTGTTTAGTTTTTGCTATTACTTTAATAAATATAATTGCTTGTTTAATTATGAAAATTATTCCACTTAAACTAGACTGGGCTGTATTTTATGCAGTCATTGCATTTGTCTTATATTATATGTTACCTTATTGGGGTTGCGAAGATAATTTAAAATCAATTATTTTATCTCCTATAATAGCTCTTTCATTACTAAATTTTCTTTTTGTAACTGAAGAATATATATCGGCTGATGAGTTATTTGATTGGCTTTATCGTGATGAATATGAAAGTTTTTATAAAAAACTTTGCGATAAAGAAAATAAACAAAAAGAAAAAGAGAAAGAAAAATTACAAAATACAAATAATGATAAACCTAAAAAGAAAACTAAAAATTCTACTAAAAAAACAAATTCTGTTAAAAATGAAAATTCATAATAAATTAAAAAAAATGCAAAACTTTAAAAAACAATATGAAAAACACCCATAAAAGGGTGCTTTTTTATTATCTTTTTTATATTATATTTTATTTACATTTATATTTTAATGAACTATGAATTTCAAAAAAAGTATTTTCATTATATGCGTTTATATTTTTAGAGAAAAAGAAATTATACCATTTTTTTACTAATTTTTTATTTCTTTTAACATAATGGAAATTTTCAAAAACAGAGTAATTTCCATCATAACAATATTTTAAATCTATTTGAATTACTGCTTGAAAATCAGGATCAATAGACTTGTTATAGCAAGCATCAAAATTATTAACACAACCAGTTTCTTCTCCTATTTTATAATTTGAAAGAAGAGTTATGCAATTTTTCATTGAAACGGCAAACGATTTTGCATCATCAAAATCAATTATATCTGAGTAAATTTTTATAAGAGTGTCATTTGAATTTAAAAAAGATACAACATAAAGATTATTATCATTTTTGTTTTTAGAAAGAAAAATTCTAAAAGTATTTATTTTTTGATTGTGCATATTATTTTTTAAATCAACACTTATTGAAAAATCGTTTTTAAGAGCAGGTTCTTTAACTAAGGTGTCTAATTTATCTTTTGAATTATCACTTGATTTTGGTTCATAACGCGTAATAGATAAAATTTCAATATCATCATTTTCAATATCAAAAGGCACAAAAACCTGAGCCATTGAAAACATCTCATTATCATCAATAAAATCTTTAAGATGACAACTATCTGGTTCTTTTTCAAAGTTTAGATTACATTGTCTTTCAATTTCAGTTTGAGTTCCCAAAATTTCAGTTACTCCATCATCAGTATACATAAACCTTTTTAATTCACCATTTTCAGCATATCCAAACATATAGACATTAGAAGTTCTATACGAACCAAAAAAAGCACATGGTTTATTTTTTGAATTATCAACTAGAAATTTTTTAACATACTCATGGTCATCAACTACATGAAAAATAACACTTCCAAATTTTGTCTTTATTTCCAAAATAGAATCAGTTCCATGCATATCGTCCCAAAACGCATCACAAATACTTTCACGAGATTCTAAATCTTCGATTTCTTCTTTTTCAAACTCTTCCTTTTCGTAATTTGATAAATCAAGAAAACTTGTATCTTTTAAAAAATAAAAAAATGTTTTAAATGACATAATTTCATAAAGTTTCATATAAAATCTCCTTTCAGTAATTATATTATACAAAAAAAGAACACATTAACCTACAAAATTAACGTGTTCTTTTTGATTTTTACTTTTCATAAATATTAAAACTTATCTACCCATTTCAATTTCATCAGATTTTTCAGCTTTCTTTTGAGCATATAATGTTTTATAATTTTCAAAACCTCTTCTATCAAAACTTGTCTTTTTATCAATTTCAAATCTTGCTGCAATATAAACTGCTTGCTCTTCTGGAGTCATTGATTGCCACTCTTTACGAGCCTCTTGAGAAACATCGGCTGTTAAGTTATTATCATCAAGCATTTTGCTTGTTTTAGCAATCATCTTTTTATCAACACCAAAGAGTGCTGAAGCCTTACCAACTAAACCTTTTTGAGATTTATATTTACCCATAGTTTTAATATTGTTAGCCATATCAGTAAATGCCTTATCCTCAATTTGACTTAAAGTATAATTTTCAACACTTGCCATATAACTATAAAAACTTGGTGTGTCCATAACAGAAATAAAACCTATTTCTTGAGTTGCAACTTGATAAGCGTTTCTTTCATCATCATATTCACTATTGTCGTAGCCATCTAAGCCTGCTCTTCTTGATAATTGTAAACTTTTTCTAAGTTCTTCAATTTCCATATGCTTTTGCTCAATAATTCTTTTTCTTGTTTCATCTAATTGTTTTTGACTAAACGACATTGACTTAGAGTAACTATTTAATTTTGATTTATAAAATCCCATAATATGCTCCTTGTTAATTAATTTTTCTTATTTTACCATACAAAGCACTTATATTTCAATAGTAAAATTAAATTATTTAAAAATTTTTAAAAAATAATAATAAATAATTAAAACTTCCCTATTATATTATAAATATTATTTTAATATAATTATCCTTAAATATATTTTTTTAAAACAAAAATATTTTTTCGTTAATTAAATAATAAATTTAAAAATTTTAAATTTTTTTTAAAAAAATGCTTAAAAATAGTTGCATTGTTTAAAAATATTTGTTAGTATAAGAATACATACTATGACACAACATAGTATGAAACACACAAACAAAAAGATTATGCTTAAGAGGATAGTTTAATGAATGAAGGACATGGTGCAAATGTAAAATCAAAAATTTTACACGCTGCTGCAAAGTTGTTTTTAAATGTTGGGTATCAAAAAGCATCTATTGTAAAGATTGCTGAAGAAGCAAAAGTAAATCGAGGTTCTATTTGTTTTGCTTTTAAAGACAAAGAATCGATTTTATGCGAATTAGTAGCATTAGTTATAGAAGCACAGTTTGAAGCAATTTCAAAACTCCTAGATGGTAAAACTAATGACAAATTACTAACCTATGCAGCGGAATCAACGCTCCAACTTTATATGGCAGAAAGTAGCGAACATATGCGTGAAATGTATAATGTAACCTACTCGTTGCCACATTCAGCAAACATTGTATTCCACTCAATAACTGAAAAATTAGAAGATATTTTCAAAGAATCTTTACCGAATTGGGAGACTAAAGATTTTTATGAAAAAGAAATCTCCTTAGCAGGCATTATGAGAAATCATATATCAGTTCCTTGTGATTTCTACTATACAATGGAACGAAAAGTCAGAGTTTTTCTAGAATCGGCACTTCTAATTTATCGTGTTCCTGATGAAAAGATTGAAGAAGCAATAAATTTTGTTTCTAATTTCGACTGGAAGACAATTGCTCAAGATGTTATCGACAATATGTTAAAATTTTTAGAAAGTAGAACATAAATCTTTGATAACATTTTTAGTATTATCTCTTTTGTATAAAGACTAATCGTTTTAGATTTACAGAGGGAGGTATAATGAATTAAATAAGGTTTTATTATTTTTAGTAGTTTTATAACCTAGTTTAAAACTAAACAAATCACGAATAATTTTAAAATATAATTTAACTATTTTATTTTTAATTAATAATTCATATTTTAAATAATTAATTTAATAATTAAATCAGAAAAATTAATAAATTTATTTAATATTTAGATTTATAACTATTAAAAAGTGATACAAATTTATCAATTATGCAGATAATAGTGATTTAATTTAACACATTATACTGCAGGTAATGTATTAGATTTTTGATCAATTACTTGCAAAATAGAAAATTATAATTACTTAATAATATTTATAAATTAAATTTAATTAAACTAAAAAATTATTTGATATTAACTATAAATTAAGTATAAAAACTCTTTTTAAAAATTA
>JAFTMY010000013.1 GCA_017452165.1 Clostridia bacterium
ATGAAACAATAATGGAAACAAATTATTCACTTAATGATTATGAAAATATTTGTGGTGGAGATGTTACTGTTTATAGATGTGCTTGTGGTGATTTAGGAAAATTATATTCAGAAAAACTTTTATGTAATTTCTGTCATTATGATTCTTATGGTAATTCTGATGAAAATGGTATTTGGCATGAATATTCAATGTATATGTGCAATAATTGTGGATTAATGAGAATTGATGACTACTTCAATATCGAAAATGGTTGCACAACTTATAGATATAATAATGTTAAGTTTGTTTTAATGTCAGAAGATGGAAACGCGCAAATATTATTTGAAATTGAATTAGTAGAAGATATTTATTATAATCATAACTATAAGGCTACTGATGTAGAACTTTTTGGTGAAACATGTCATGATGGTTACATTGTTTATCAAACTTGTGTGCATTGTGGAGAATCTGTAGAATATGAATCTTGGAATCATGAGAATTTTGAATTTGTGTTAGTTGATTTAAAAGAAATTGGAGCTTGTGGTGGGTATGTATTAAAATATGCTTGTCCATGTGAACTTACAAATGATATAAACTTGAATCTTAATTGTAATTATAATGAAAATGCTTATGAAAAAGTTATTGATGATGTAAAATATAATATTTCAGAGATTACTTGTGAACATTGTGGTCTTTATATTGAAATTATTAGTTATACAACTGTTAATGGTTGCACTGCTTTTGATACAAAAACTATTAATGTAGTTGTTAATGATGTTAGTGTTTATTCAACTACAGTTCAATCAAGCGAATATGCTTATCATGATATTGAATATACATATATCCTTAATGGAGAAACTTGTGATGACGGATATCAAATAATTGAAACTTGCAAAAATTGTGATTATTATGAAACACGTGAAGGTTCAGGTCATGAAACGCATAAACGTATTAGTTACAATTTAAGTGATTATGGTTGCTGTGGTGGAACTATTGATATTAGTAGTTGTATTTGTGAAGAACATAAAGAAATTAATTATAATCCAACCTGTGAATTACAAATTGAATATGAAGAAACAATAATAAATGGAGAAATTTATCAAATTCCTGTTTTAATTTGCTCAAAATGTAATTTAAAAATAAAAAGTTTAGATTATGAAAAACAAGAAGGTTGCAAGGTATATAGATATAATGAATATATTATTTCAGTAAATAATACATACATTATTGAAAGTTTTATTACTAAATATTACATTTATGATAGACATAATGATGTTTTAACTCATGAACTTTTAGGTGAAACATGTGAAGATGGTGTAAAGGTTATTTATACTTGTCGTGATTGTGGACAATCAAGAGAAGATATATATAATTATCACTATATGTTTACTGAAGATTATTATGATTTAAGTGAACATAGTTCTTGTGGTTATGGATATTTATCTATTGATAAATGTGCTTGTGGTTTTGAAAATAATATAAATTGGTCATTTAATTATAGTAATTATGTTGAAAATCCTTATGTTGATGAAAATGGAAATTATCATAAGGTTCAATCTTATACTTGTGATGATTGTGGTCTTCGATATGAAGATGATTCATACATTGTTTTTGATAAAGAAAACTGTTCAGAGATAACTTACCATAATATTTATTTAGTAGTTGGTGGATTAATAGTTAATGAACAATACTCATATTCAAGAGAAAAACACACATTAGAAACTACTTATCAATTTGAAACTAGCGAACAAAATTGTGAAAAAGGTGTTACTTTAACTCAAATTTGTAAATATTGTGATTATAATCATACAGAAACACATTATCATCACTATCAATTTGAGTCTGAAATCATTAATTTAGATGAATTTGGCTCAGTTTGTGGTGGTTATGTGGTTTATAATTCTTGTGCTTGTGGTCAATCTGGTAGTATGGATTTGGGTTACGCAATTTGCGACCTTGATGAAAAACCAGCCGAAATGTGGTTTGATAATTATGTAAAAAATGAATATTATCGTCGTCCTTATGGTGCATCTATTTATACTTGTGCTGTAACAGACCCTGAAAAATGTAGTTTAAAAATTAGATATGCTCATTACTATGTTCGTTATGATGACCTTTGCTACGATATTGAATATCATAGATGGCAATTCGGTTACAATGATTTAGATGGAACATATATGTATGAAATTATATATGAAGTTAACAGAGACGAAGAGCATAAATATGTTGATAGAACATTTACTACCGACCTTGATAATGGACATTATGTTGTAACAGAAGAGTATCGTTGTAAAAATTGTGGTGTAGGACATATTTATAAAGATTATTATGATAATAATGATTTACTTTATAAAGAAGAAAAATTCTATTATTCATTTAATAATGAAACAAAAGGGTTAAATGTAAGTTATCAACTTTATGAATATATGTATCGTGAAAACTCAAAAGGTGAAATGGTAAGATACCCAACTAGAGTTTACTCAGATTATACTGTTAATGGAATTAAAACAAATTACACTGAAACAACATATACTTATGACTTTAATTATGTAGCACCATTTGGAACAGATAGTTATAAGGTATATGAGTCTCATAAAGATAATGGAAATCTTTCATATGAAGTAGAAAAACATAAAACATACTTTGAATATGAATATAGACATCGTTTTAATGCTTATGATTGGTATGATTATGATAATATGAATTGGTTTATGCTTTATGAATATTATAGATATGATATAGGCTTAGATTATGAAAATTGGAGAAAGATTGAAAGAACATTTACATTTAATCTTTCAACAAATTATGGTGTAGATGCACATGAGGTTATAAGAGTAGAGTCTGATTCTGATGGTAGATATTCAAGTGTAACATTTGCTGAATTCTATTATACAAAAGAAAATGATACTGACGAAGATACAAATTGGTATACTCTTCATTTATATAGAACTGAAAGATATAATAATGAAAATGAATACTATGAAAATAGCGATTATACTTATGACTTTGATTATTATGCACCATTTGGTAAAAATGCTTATTTAGAAACTATTGATTATAATGATTCTAATGGAAATGATTATAAAGAAAGTATTGCAACAAGCAAGGTTAATTCAATTATTCATGGATATCATTATTACACTTATGAATTCTATCGTTATAAAATAGAATTTGAAGGAACTGAAAATGAATATTGGTCAAAATACGAATATACTTATTCTTTTGATTCAGGTTGTATTCAAACAACAAACTATTCAGATAGTTATGGCTTAGTTACTACTAATACAATTGACTACCATAAAGAACTTATTAATGCAGATTCTCATATAAAAGAACCAACTTGCACACAATTTGGTATTGGTTCTATGATTTGTGAAATTTGTAAATTCCATCAAGAAGAATATGATATTTATCCAATTTGTCATAATTGGATATATGATTATCAAGATAATAAATATCATTGCTTAGATTGTGAACTTGTAAATGTCAATGGTGCTAGTGGCGTTGTTGTAATGGAAGACTTTACAGAAAAATATGGTAATGGAACACACTTTGTTGTTGGTTACTTCAATAGAGAAAATGTTCAATTTACATATTATATTTCACTTGTAAATCCATATTCAGATGAAGAAATTGTTTTAGACAACTTACAATTTGTTACTTATGAAGACCTTGGAATAGTTGCTATGGGTGTTAGCAAAGAAGATGTTAGAGCAATGGCTGAATTAATGGGTTATAATGTAGATGATTATCTTGTTAAACTTGTATTTGTTCCAATTGGTGCAGACCTTACACTTGATTATGCAATTACTTTTGATAATGAAAAATTAAGTAAAACCATTTATATTGATGAAAACAATAATCTTATTATTGATGAGTTAGTAATTGGTTATGTAAATGAAAATGGTGAGGTTGTAGATAATACAGGAAATGTTGTTGCAATTGTTGATTATCAAACTGGAAAAGTTTATGATGGCGAAGATAATATTTTAGGAATTTTAGGAGAATATATTGAAAATCCTGATTTACCAACAGAGCCAGAAAATGACGTATATATTAATGAAAATGGACAACTTATTGTTAATGGTGTAGAGTCTTATTATAATGAAGTTGGTGAAATTTATAACTATGCAGGAGAAATTATTGGTAATATAAACATCGAAACAGGTGATGTTTACGATATCGACGGAATTTATTTAGGAACTATTCAAATAAAAGAAAATATTGAAACACCTGAATATCCTGTAGTTCCAGAGCAATCTGTATATATTAACGAAAATGGACAACTTGTTATTGAAGGAATCGTTGCAGATTATTTCAATGAAATGGGTGAAATTTATGATTTTGACGGTAATATAATTGGAATAATCGACATTGAAACAGGTGATGTTTATAATAATAACGGCGATTATTTAGGCTGTGTTGAGATTGGTGGTGGAGAAGATCCAGAAGAAGGTCTTTATATTGATGAGATGGGTCAAGTTTTCGTAAATGGAGTGCTTGTTACTGATATTACTGAAGCAGGCGAAATGTTTGATGTAGATGGAAATCTCATTGCTGTAATAGATGTAGAAACAGGTGATGTTTACGATATCAACGGAAAGATTCTTGGAAGACTTGAGATTGAGGAAAACCCAGATGAACCAGTAATGCCAGATGAACCAATTAATCCTGAAGAACCTGTAGTTCCTGAAACAAATATTTACATTGATGAAATGAATCAAGTCGTTATTGACGATTTAGTATTTGGTGTTGTTAACGAAAGTGGTGAAATTTTTTGTGATGGAATACTTGTTGGTATAATTATCTTTGAGACAGGAGATGTCTATGATATTTCGGATAATTGCTTAGGAAATATATATGGTAAAACAAATTCTAATGATAATATGAATGCTGCATAGTATACAAAATTTTAATGAATTTATTTATTAAAAAATTAATTGTATATAGTATAATGATTCATAAATAATCATTAAGTAAAGAAAAAGGACTGAGAAATTTCTCAGTCCTTTTTCAATTATAAATATTGTAAATTATAATAAATAGGTTAAAAAATTGTATAAAATATTATTTATTATTTGTTTTACAATGTATTATTATAATTATATAATAAATATAAAGTTAAGTAATATTTAATGAAAAAATAAAGGATAATTGTTTATGCCATATTATGATATTGTTGATGCTGAAACTAATGAAGTGTTAGCAGAAAATGTTTTTATACCATATTCAAGTGGAGACGGGGATTCTAAATTAACAGATGTTTTAATCTTTTTATTAAAATTATTTTTTATGATAGGACCTATTATTATTTATACAATCTTGTATCCATTTTTAATTTTTAGAGATTATAAAAAAGGTGTTTTTGATTTAGTAGAGAGTGTCTTTGCTAATCCTCTTACATATATTTGGATTACTTTTATTACATATTTAATTGTTATGAGTATAAGTAAGATAAAAAAATACATAAAACTTAAAAAAATAAGAAATGAAAATAATGATTCTGATAAGGAAGATGATATAACACTAAAAACAAATATTGAAGAAAAATCAACACTAATTGTATTTTTTGAGATTTTAAAATATATTAGATACATTGTTATTGGAATTTGTGTATTTATATTTTTATGGAGTTTATTTCCGTTTTTACCTGAAATAAAACCTGCCTGCGTAGGAGTTGTTTCAATGATAGGTTCTTATGTTTTTATTATATCGTTAGTATTTTTAACTATAAAAAGTTATAAAGAAGAAGATGATAAAAAAGAGTTTTTTAAGGATTTTTTTAAAAATGGTGTTATTGGATTTTTTGCAATTATTTTTATAACGGCAATAATTTTATATGTTGCAATGTTATTTATAAAATCTGATGCAGGGTTATTATCTCTTACAATGCTAATATTTAATACTCCATTAATTTTCGCAAAAATGGAAGAAAAATAATGTAAAAACACATTATTTATGTTAAATTTACTAAAAATTTATAAAAAATAATAATTTATAATAAGAATAAAAACAAAATAGAAGAGGAATTATGATTGATTTTGAAATTTTAGAAGATGAAAAACGAAAGGTAATGTTAAAATGTATTGGTAATGATAAGGAAGTTGTAATTCCTGATGGTATAACAGAAATAGGACATAATGCTTTTGCTAGTTGTAGAGATATAGATAAAATTATAATACCAAATAGTGTTAGAAAAATAGAGGAAAATGCTTTTGCTGGTTTAAAAATTGAAAATATAGAAATTCCCAATAGTGTTACTCATATAGGATGTTTTGCTTTTCGTAATTCAAGTGTAAAAAGTGTAGTATTATCGGATAATATTAAGTCATTACCTTATGGTTTATTTTATAATTGTAAAAAATTAAAATATGTTAAATTGCCAAAAAAATTAAAAAAAATATGCTCAAATGTTTTTTATGATTGCAAAGAATTAGATAAAATTGAAATTCCGAGCAGTGTAACAAGTATAGAAGTAAGCGCTTTTGAAGATTGTATTGGTTTAAATAGTATTGTAATTCCTGATAGTGTAACTGAAATAAACGATAATTTATTTATAAATTGTATTAATTTAAAAAATGTAAAGTTGCCTAAAAAAATAACTTATTTTGGTGATGAATCATTTTATAATTGTAGAAATTTAGAAAGTATAGAAATTCCTAGTGTGGAAAACTTAGGTGAAAGAGCATTTGAAATGTGTTTAAAATTAAAAAATATTAAGTTTTCAGATGATTTAAAATGTATAAAAAAAGGTGCTTTTGCTAATTGCGAAAATATAGAAAATATAGAAATTCCAGATAGTGTAACTATTATTGAATCACATTGTTTTAAAGATTGTGTATCTTTAGAAAATGTGAAATTACCAAGTTGTTTAGAAAAAATTGATATAGGGGTATTTAGTGGTTGTGAAAAGTTAAAAAGTATAGAAATACCTAATAATGTAACTGAATTACATGGAGAATCTTTTAAAGGTTGTGCTTTTAAAGATATTAAAATTCCTGAAAATGTAAAATCAATCATGGGCTCATTTTGTAGTTGTAAACATTTAAAAACAATATCTTTACCAAATAGTTTAGAAGAGATTTATGGTTATACTTTTAGTGATTGTGATGAGTTGATTTATAATTTTTATGATAATGGAAAATATCTTGGTAATGATGAAAATCCATATTTAGTATTAATGAGTATAAATAATGATAAGATTAATCATTGCGAAATTCATAAAGACACTAAAATTGTTATTAATAGTATTTGTTGTAATTTTAAAAATTTTGAATTTGTTTATTATGGTAACAGACAGTTGGATTGTATAAAAGAAGATAATATTGAATATTTTTATGCTCCCAATATTGAATTTAATGAAATTGAAGATGATTATAAATTTAGATTTATTAATGGAGTTGTAAAACATTATTGTAGCGGTGAAATCATAAATGACAATATATTAAATAATTGCATCGAATTTATAAAGAAAAATATTAATATGTTTGTTGAAAATTGTAAAGAAGAATTCTTTTTAAATTTTATGATAGAAAAAAAATTGTTGACACTTGAAAATATAAACTATTTATTAAATGTATTTGAAAATGAAAAAAATATAAGATTTAAAACAAAAATTTTAGAGTATAAAAATAGGAATTTTACAAAAGAGCAGGCTGATGAATTTTTAGAAAAAGAATTACTAGAAGAAAAAATCATATCATTAAATGATTTAAAATTATTATGGGATATTGAAAAGTTAGAAAATGGAAATTACAATATTTTAGGTTATAAGGGTAATAAAACAGAAATAGAAATTCCTTATAAAATAGAAGATGGATTTGTTGAAAGTGTTTCGCTTTATGCTGGTTCAGAATTATCTCAACAAAGGAAAAAGAATATTGAAAAAATAATAATTCCATCTGGTATTAAGAAAATAAAAGATGATGCGTTTAAAATATTTTTTAATTTAAAAAGTGTTGTTATTGGCGAGGGATTAGAAGAAATCGGAGGTCATGCTTTTTCTCATTGTTTTAGTTTAGAAAGTGTAATAATGGCTGAAGGGGTTAAAAAGATAGGGGTTTCAGCATTTGAGAGTTGTATTAATTTAAAAGATATTAGACTTTCAGACAGTATAGAAGAAATTGATTGTAAGGCATTTAGTAATTGTGAGAGACTTGAAAACATAGTATTGCCAAAAAACTTAAAAAAGATAGAAGTATATTTGTTTAGAAAATGCGATAATTTAAAAAATGTAAAAATGCAAAATAATATATAAATTATAGAAAGAGAAAGTTTTGAAGATTGTAATAGTTTGGAATATATAGAAATTCCAAGTAGTGTTAAAGTTATAGAGTGGCTTCCATTTTTTAATTGTAAAAAACTAAAAAAAATCAAAATACCTAAAAGTGTTGAAAGTGCTGATTTTTTATTTAATAATTGTCATAAAGATTTAGTTTTAGAAGTTGAGAGTGGCTCTTATATGGAAAAATACGCAAAGGAAAATAATATAAAATATATAGTTTATTAAAAAATTTTGGTTATAAAATAGATTATTTTTAAAGGAAAGGATTATGGATAATAAAGAAAAGTTAAAAGATTTAGATTTATCAGTTCTTGATGAAATGATAAGCGAGCATAATAAATTTAAAGAATATTATAATAAAAAATATGAGGGGATTTCTGAAGAAGAAAAACTAAAACTTCAACTTGAAGAATTAAAACAGGTTGAAGAAATTGTAAAATTAACTAATATGAAAAAAGAAGAAATTGATATAAATAGATAATAAAACTTTTTATTATTGACATCATTTATTTTATAATGATAAACTTAAACTAGTGATAATAAATTTATATAAGGTAGATAGTTAAATGAAAATTAAATCTTTTTTTTGTTTTATACTTTTGATTTTTATTTTGAGTAGTCCTTTTTTAATGATAAATCAAGATAAATATTATGTTTCAGGAGCAGATGTTATCCAAACAGGAGATGGAGAAACTGAGATATTGCCGTCAGAATATTGTCTTAGAGATGATTATATAATAATGGCTCAAAACCAAGATGTTCACGGATATTGTTGGAATTTTGCATCTACTATGGCAACAACTACTGCTATTATGAAGGCTACAAATGAGTATTATGATTTTTCGGAATTATGGGTTGGTTTATCAGCATATAATTGCTCAAATTATAGTGGAGTTGGTAAAGGTGGGAGTTTTTCAACGCAGTATAATGCATTAAAGACATCAGGATTGATGCTTGAATCTGATTTACCATACGAAAATGGCTATACTATGAGTAATGAAAATGCTGAAAGTTATTATAATTTTTATAATAAGTATTCAAATGATGATTTAGCAAGTTGTGTTGTTTATGATAGTTCTATGAGTTACTCAAGAAAGAATATTGAGCAAATAAAAAAGCATATATATGAAAAAAGCAGTATATATATGGCTTTTAGTTTTAAAACAGGATTTATTGATGACGGGAAAGGTGGACATTATTTGACACCTAATCAAAAAAATACAAATTCTAGCCACGCAGTGTCTGTTATTGGTTGGGACGATAACTATCAAAGAGAATTTTATTTAGATGGTTCAGATACTCCAACTGTTTTTAAGGGTGTGTGGATTATTTTAAATTCTTATACAGAAACTTCTGGAAAAGACGGTATTTCATTTGTTTTTTATGATGATAATAATATTAGTTCTGTTCAAGGATATAGATATGAACCTAACACAAATAAAGATTTATATTTTTATGATAAGATAGAAGAAGGTTATGCTTATCCAACAAGTGTTATAGGAAAATATTATGGTAATTACGAGACAAAAACAGGTGTTACAAAACAAAAAAATATATTTTATGATAATGTTAACTTAAAGTATTCATATAATGTTTCTACTGGTGCAGATATGAAAGATATAAAGATATATTTAAATAATAATGATGTAACAAATAATTTTACAATCAATATTGATAAAAATTTAAAACATTTTAATATTTCAAAAAAAGATGCAGATTATGGTCAATATAAGGTGCTTATCACCTATGGAAATGATGAAAAAACTGATACTTACTTAAATAATTTTTATGTAACTCATGGTCTTATTGGCGAAAGTATAGAATATGATTCTAGTAATAATGATTTAGGTTTTAATACAGGAAGTGATTTAGAGTTTTATAGTTTTATTTCTACTGAAAAAAATTATGTTATTTATACTAATAAACAAACAGGAAGTGTATCATTTTTACCAAGAACTCCATCAGTTTATTCAGAAAAGGATATGTCTATACCTACAATTTCTTATGAGATTACAAACGATAATAATTATGTAGGGAAATATACTATAATTTCAAACTCTGGATATGAATTAGACTATACTTTTAATTTTGAATATTACGAAGATACATCGCTTCAATCGGTTTTTGTTTACTATGACCTAGGTGGTGGAGTTAATAATTTAAAAAATTATAGCATGGAACTAGCAAGTGAAGTATCAGATTTAATGCTTTATGAGCCGACTCGAGATGGTTATACTTTTGCTGGTTGGTATTTAGACTATGGAAGTGGCTCAAAAAAAATATCAAGTTCTAAGGGTGTTTATTATATAGATTGGGACGATATTATTCATATTGGCGAATCTCCAACTATGTTTGCAAAATCGCATTATAAAAAATATTATAATAATTCAAATATTGTTTTTGTATATGCTCATTGGGAAGAAGAAAAATATTATGATATAAATTTGTCGTTAAGTGGAAATGGTTCTTCTCAAATTGGAGAAAAAATCACAGTAAGTTCAAATGACTCTGTGCGTTATCTTTTTACTCCTAATAGTGGTTGGTGCTTGTCTAATGTAAAAATCAATGGAAATTCTGTTTCGTCTAAAAAGTTAATAGAAATTTCAAAATATGGTTTATTTTTAGAGAATATTGAAGATAATATTTCAATAGAGGCAACATTTTCTGAAGGAACTTATCTTATATTGAATTTAGGTGAAAATATTAAAACTGCTTATTTAACGAGAGCAACTAATGGTTTGATTCAAAATAATAAAAAAGAACTTTTTGATTTAGCAAATAAAACAAACAATTTAATACAAAATTTTGAAAAAGAATTTTTACAAATCGAAGCATATAATTTAGTTGAAAAAGAAAAATTTTATGATGGAGATTTTATTACTTGGACTACAGAAAGACCTTTAGTATATACTGCATTTTTCTCTTTGGTTGTGGAGGTTTTTGATGATACTGATACTTATACTTATTTATTAGAAAATATAAATGGTTATAATATCATAGAAAAAGGAGTTTTTTCAAAAACAATTACTATAAGTAGAAATACTAAATATGTAGAATTAGATATTGGTTCGGCTGTTGAAAAAGAAATAAAAAATGTTAATGTTAATTATAGTGTAGGTAATCATATTTCAGACCATTATTTATCTGCTGATAAAAATGCTACAAGTGGTAGTAAGTGGTCTGAAACAATATCTTTAGGAGAAGTTATATACCTATTTGTAAAATTACCAAGACAAACAAATGCTTATAGTTACTCTGCACCAAGTGGGTTTGAGCGTTTTGGTATAGATTGGTATAGAAAAGCATTTTATGTAAATTCTGAAAACCTTGATTTAGGAACAATTCAAGGTTATAGGGAAGTTCAAGAATACAAAGTTACTGGGAATAATTGGGACGGAAAGGTAATTTATTATGATTATTATGAGTATGGAACAGTTCCTGTTTTTTATAATGAAGATGATGATGGTAAAAATCAGTATCCAACAAGACCTGATGATGAAAAATACACTTATACTTTTGTTGGTTGGACACCAATAGTAGAAGAAGTGAGGGGGACATGTGTTTATACAGCGGTCTTTACTCAAACACCAAAGAAGTATACTATAACAATAGAGCAAACCGGAAAAGGAACAATAATTACTCCAAGTGAAGATAATACCATAACTTTCTTTGATAAACATACATATATATTTATTCCAGATAATGGTTATAAAATAAAAGACATTAAAATAGATGGTGTAAGCATAGGCTTAGTAGAAAGTTACACATTTGAAAATGTAGTTAAAAACCATATTATTTCAGTTGAGTATGAAATACTTAAGTTTAATATTTCAGTAAAATTTGAAGGAATGGGTGGAGTGAGTTCAAGCGACACATTTGATGAGGTTTCTTTTGGTGAAAGTAGAACTTTAACTATTACTCCTCAAGATGGCTGGCTTGTTGCAAGTGTTTTTGTAAATGGACAAAAGACTACGTTTCAAGGTAGTAGACTTTCGCTTGATAATATAACTGAAAATTTTGATGTTATTGTTTTCTTCAAAGAAAAAAATATAGATAGGATTACTTTAGATAAACAAAATAATACAGGTTTTATTGTTGTTATTAGTATTGTGTCAGTGATTGCTTTAATAAGCACAACATTGTTAGTTGTTTTAATAATAAAATGTTCAAAAAATAATATAAAAATCTTTAATAATAAATCTACAAATAAAAAAAGATAATAAGTAGTTTTTATAAAAAAGTGCAAAAAAAAGGAGTTAGATAATAAAATCTAACTCTTTTTTTATAATTTATGATTTATTTTAGTATAAAATAAAATTTTAAAATTAATTTTCAAATAATGATTTATAATATTTAAATACTTCAATTCCACCATCGGAAAGTATTTTTTCTGGGTGCCATTGAACACCTATAATAGGTTTTGTTTTATGTTCTACTGCTTCAATAACCCCGTCTTCAGTGTGTCCAACTGCAAGAAGGTCGTCAGCGAGTTTCTTTATGCATTGATGATGTAGTGAGTTTGTAAGTGTGTCTTCACCATACATTTTTTCAAAAGCAGAACCTTTTTCAAAACTTACAAGGTGTCTATCTGTTTCTTTAATTCCATGTTTTTTGATATCTTGAAAAAGAGTTCCCTTAAAGTAAACATTTAAAAATTGTTGACCTAAGCAAATACCAACAATAGGTTTATTTGCGTTTACAAAAACATCTATACATTTTAAGGTTTCTCTGTCAAAATCAAAGTCCATATTTTTACTTGCATAGTTTTCTTCGCCATAAAAATAAGGGTCAATATCAGGTCCACCTGGAATTAAAAGACCATCATAATCATCGAAATTTACTTCTGTGTAGCCTCTCTCAGGAGTGAGACCAACTTGCTCAAGAGCGTTTACATATTCTTCTGTTTTGTCTGGTGCTCTGTTTGTAAAAATTAGTATTTTCTTCATAATATAGTCTCCTTTCTTTAGTTTTAATTTTATTTATCCTAGTATTATAAAAATTATTTTTTTATTCAAAATGTCTTTTTATTAAATATAATTTTTAATACTTAAAATAAAAAACATACCTTATTATGGTATCAAAATTATAATTTTTTGTCAAATTATTAAGTGGTTTTTAAAATTGAACCAATTAGTTTAATTATTAAATAAAAGATTTACTACATTAATTTTGATTTTCATATTTAATGTGTTATAATTTTAATGAATAAAAATAGAGAGAGAAATAATAGTGGATAATTATGAATGATTAGATGAAAATATTGATACTATAATTCATGCAAATAACCTAGCAAAAGACATACTTGTTATGAGTAGAAATAAGTTATTTGTTAATTTTAGGTTTTTTGAAAGTGCAATTAGTAGATTAAAATTAGAGCCTTTTAGTGATGCAGATGAACTTGTTAGAATATATAATGAAACAAAAAAGTATGGAAGAATTGCTAGTTCTATAATTTTAGCAACTGATGGTGAAACTATCAGATATAATTTTGTAAATGTTTTGTATCAATATAAAAGAGAAAAAAACATAATAGCAAGAAGTTATCTTCATACACTGCTTCATTGTATTTATAGACATATGTTTGTAGGTAAAATTGTAAATACTGCTTGCTGGGATTTGGCGTGTGATATTGCAGTTGAAAATATTATAAATGAACTGAAAATTAAAGATTTAGAAATAAAAAATCAAATTTTTCAGGAATCAATTATTAAAGAATTAAAAAAGAATATAAAAGTTCTTACAGCAGAACAGATTTATAGATATTATCTAGATAAAAACTTGACAGATGAAGAGTATAACGATTTAAGATTATCATTTAGAACTGATTCTCATGTTAATTGGTATATAATAAAATTTGAGATTAAAATAGTAAATGCTGGTGGGATAATAAGTAACAATAATAATCAAAACTCAAAAAATATGATAGGTTATTCTAGTGATAATAATACGAATAGAAATAACAATGATAATAATGGAGCAAATGGAGATTTAGCACTAGAAGGTTTTTCAGGACTTAATCAAACTTTAAGTGAATTATTTAATGATTGGAAAGATATTTCAGAAAAACTTGCAGTGGATATGGAAACATTTTCAAAGAATTTTGGAAGTGAATCAACAAGTTTTATCCAAAATTTAAAAGAAATTAACAGGGAAAAATGTGATTATACTACATTTTTGAAAAAATTTGCTGTTCGTGGCGAAGTTATGAAGATAAATGATGATGAATTTGATTATATTTTCTATACTTATGGAATGAAACTTTATGAAAAAATGCCACTTATTGAACCGCTTGAATATAAAGATGTAAAAAGAATAAAAGAGTTTGTTATTGCAATTGATACATCAGGTTCTGTTAGAGGTGACGTTGTTCAGAAATTTATTGAAAAAACTTACAATATTTTAAAAAGCACAGAGAGTTTTTTCTCAAAAATCAATATTCACATTATTCAGTGCGATACAGTTATTCAAGAGGATAAGAAAATTACAAGTCAAGAAGAATTTGATGAATATATAA